>NZ_JBHSLC010000050.1:0-38505 GCF_042657465.1 Azospirillum himalayense
AACGCTCCATTCCGACCAAAACGGGCGGCAAAAACGCCTTTTTCAAGCCTTAGCGGAGGCAAAGGCACTGCATCAGCCCGTTTTTCCGCGCCCTGCTAAACACGAAGTGGCAGGGGCTGAAGTTCGACAACGCCAACGGGGAGGACATCTTCGTCTACCCGGGGTTCGCGATGATGCGCGAGCGCGGCCGCGACTTCGCGCTCATCGACCTCCGTGAGGTCGAGATCGAATACTCGGAGCGCCACTTCCAGGAGGAGGAACGCGTCCCCCGCGATGCGGCGACCATCGGGCACACCTGGGCCAAGACCAACAAGGACGGTTCGCCGGACCGTCGGTTCAGGGACAACTACCAGATCCCCGTGGTCCGGTACGGTCGGTTGACCATCACGAGCCGGACGGGCATCAACGAGGCGTACATGTTCAGCGACGCCACCGCGGCGCTCGCCTTCGCCGAGGTGTTCGCCGCCTACCGGCGTGCGTTGGACGTGCTCGCCGAGCGCAGCAGGCGTTCGGACTTCGTGCTGCCCCGGCCCGAAGCCGATGAGCCCGCGGACGTGGAACCACCTGACGCGCCGCCGAACGACGGCCCCTCCGCGGTGGTGACCGGACGCCCCCCGGCCCGCGCCCTGTTGGCCGACGGGCTCGTGCTCGCCGCTGTCGTAGCGGTCGGCGCCTGGGCGGTCGTCGGACACCGCGCACGCGATTCCGCACCGAACGTCCCCGCCGCCACGGCTCCGGCGCCGCCCCTGAGCGCTCCGGCTCCGCCGCCCGCGACGGCCGAAGCCCCGGCGGCGAAACCCTTGGAGACTCCCCCGGAGACGCCGAAAACGCGTGAGGCCGTTGTGGTGAAGGCGCAGACCGCGAACATCCGCACCAAGCCGGACCGGAACGCGCCTGTGGCCGCCACGGCCAAGGCGGGCACCCGCCACTTCGTGTTCGCCCGGGACGGGGAGTGGATGCAGGTCGGCGACAAGGAACCGGCGGGCTGGATGCACGGGAGCGTCGTCGAAGCCGCCCCCCGGTAAACCGCACGACCGACGGCTCGGGAGGGCCATGCCTGATCTGGAGAGACGCTATGGGGAAACGGATGGTTGGGACGTTGGTGCGGGCCATGTTCCTTTGCGTCGCCCTCCTGACACTCGTGGCGCCGGGGACCGCGCGTGCCGAGGAGGGATACCCTTCCCGCACGTTCCCGGACCCGCATGAGAAGAACTGCGCGGCCGTGTCGTCGTAGAACCGGCTCCCGCTCGACGACCGGCAGCCGATGAGGTTCCAGGCGATCCAGGTCAGCATGGTCATCGTCTACATCCAAGGGACGGGAGCGATCACCGGGGACACACCGGAAGAGCTTCGGCGGTTTTTGAAGACGTATGACGGCCAGATGTCGAAGAGCCTTTACCTGCACTCCGGAGGCGGTGATCTGATGGCTGGCCTGGAACTCGGGCACGCCATCCCGGAGGCTGGCCTCAACACGGGCATCGGCCGCTCGATCGCCCTCGACGGGCTGATGAAGATCCACGACTACCAGCAAGCCCACTGCCTGTCCGCGTGCGCCTACACCTTCCTGGGCGGCGTCACCCGGTCCTTCGGAGAGAAGGACGTCTACGGCATCCACCGGTTCGGCCGCACCCAGGGCACGGTCTCCGGCGACGACGCCCAGATGGTCAGCGGCATCGTGGCGAAGTACATCCAGAGCATGGGCGTCGACGTCTCGGTGTTCCAGTTGGCCTCTCTGGCGAGCTTCGAAAAGGAGATGTTCCGGGTTCCCGTCGACCTCGCCAAGAGGATGCGGATCATCTTCGACGGCTCCGGCCAGACCACCTTCCGGATCGAGGACCGGGACGGCTTGGTCGTCGCCGCGTTCCGCATCACCAAGCGGGAGCGCGAGTACGACGGGGTGGTGACGTGCTCCGGCGGCGAACGGCTGCTTGTGCTGGTGGACCGAACCAACACGGTGCGGCCGCCGATGCGGACGATGAAGGACTTCCCCGCGGAGTTCCACGCCGACGGCGGGCGCGTTTTGCAGGGCGCAGCCACCTATGTCCCGCCGTCGGCGCCAAACCGCGCCGCGGTCGTGGTGTTCCGGATCCCTGGCTTGGACGAGCAGGCGTTCGCCGGGGAGGGGATGTGAACCGCGCAAACATCAGTAGCCTCGTGCCGTCCAACAGCAAGGGCTGTTGACGAGGAACAGGGACCGGATGTCAAGTCGGCGGGAGGTAGCTATGCAAGCGTCTCCATCGGAGGATCGCACAACACGGCGTCAACGGTTACGGGAGCGGCGCCGGATGGTTTTCCAACGGATCATCGCCGGGCTGGAAGCGCTGCATGAGGCCGGCATATCCGCCCGCGTCATCCTGCCGCTGAACGATGACCAACCGGTTAAGTTCCTGGTTGATGCCACCGACATGCCCACGATGTCGCTGGCCGCGCGGGGGTTGCGCCGAAGCATGGGCAATGTTGCGCATCACGCGGTGTTCACCAGTGATCTCACTCCGGAGCGTCTGGCAACCCTGTGGGGCGGCGCGTGGGATCTGGAATCCGTACAGCGGCACCAGCGCGACCAAGCCGTCTGATGTACAGCATGACATTGGCTCCGCGGGCTCAAGCAGCGGCGCTCGTCGCCAACAGCCGCGCTTCGCGGTGTGGTGAAAGGGGAAATTGCCGCGTGAACGCAAGCCACTTGCTGTGAGATGAATGCCGTCCATACGCGCATCAGTGAATTGCGGGCGGAACTCGCGACGGCACGCGAGCTTGAGCATGAGGCGGTCGCACGTCGGCGCACCGTTGAAGCCCGCTTGGCGCTCCAGGCTGAACTCGTAGAACAGCGCCTCCTGCATCACCGTCCGCTCGTCCATCATCGCCGTGTCCTCCGCTTCCCAGGAGGACAGAATCAGGACTTCAGGCCGCCGACAACTCCGACTTTTTCAACACTGTCGACTCAAACCGGACGCCGCTCGGCATGGCATGCGGATGCTTGGGGCACGAACAGCATCACCACCGTTATTCGGCGACGTGTAGGCGGGACCGGGGATCGTTCGGCCTGTCGTTGGATCCAAGACCGCTCATTGCCGCGTCGATCTCCTCCATGCTGTAAGCCATCGAGGGTGCCAAGTTCGTGATGTGATGGTCCCATTGCATTCGGCAGGAGATGTAGGCCTCGGCACCGGCCTGCCCGTCAGCCGTGATCTGGATCCCCGCCTGCCGAAGCCGCTGCAGGGCAGCGTGGTAGCGTGCTCGCCAAAGGTCTCGGGTCTGCTGGTCCGGTTGCGCCTCCCGGTCCGGTGCCCCATGGGGAAGGAAGGTGTTCTCCAAGGAGGTGAGGAGCATCATGGACGCTTCCCAAAGCTGCGCGACAGCTCCTGCCTCCTTCAGCCAGCGGTATTTCTGATCATCCAGGGCGCTCTTGATCAGACTCACCGTGTCCAACGCGACCAGCGTGGAACGGGATACCGAGTGGTATGGATCACTGAAGCGGAAATAGAACAGCACCGGGTAGAAGTGGTGCGCCTCCTTGGTCTGGGTCATCTCGACGCCGAGTTCCGACAGGTTCGTGTAGCCGCCGCTGAACTGCCCCTCAGGTCCGAGACGTGCCAGCAATTCGGCAGCATCGCCGGTGCACCCTGAGAGGAAATGGATGTTCATGGCCAGCACGTTGCGCCGCTGGAGCGCTGTGTAGACCTGCATCAGATAGGTCAGCGTCAGCGACATCACCGACATGCCGATCAGCGAATTGAACAGGAAAAGCAGCCGTGTGGGGCTTGTGTGCGGGGTGAAGTCACTCGCCCCGACAATGGCCATGCTGGTTCCCCCGGCATACATCGCAGTGACGAAGTCGGTGGGGGTCTCGCCGTTGGTGGCGCGGATGGACGTACCGAGTTCCGGGTGCACGATCAACGCCGCCCCGAGCGTCAGCCCGAGAGCCCATACGCCAACCAGCAGCACGAGGATGACCGGACCACAGAAGGACAGAACGATTCCTTGTCGAGAGCCAAATTGTCGAGAGCCAAAAACCTTTGAGGCTTTGACGAAGGAGGCCCAGACCAGCCGCTCGACCCTGAATCCGATGATGCTGGTTCCGATCCGGGCGTAGAGCACGGTCAGAAAGATATCGAGCAAGATGATCAGGATCAGAAGTATTCCAAGGCCCTGCTCCAGTCGTCCCATCATGGCGGCCTCCTGTCATCCCAACGGCTCCGTCGGGATCATTGGGGCTGCCCGACCGAGCCGGTCGTCCCCCCGTTCGGTCCAGGCTCGATGCGCCACAGCTGCGTTTCAAGGCGCGGGCCGGTCTCGGGCTTGAACCAGCTCATGTCCTGAATGCGGGAGCTGGTGACGTAGATGGTCCCGTCGGGCCCCTCCGAGAATGTGTCGGGCCAGCGCAGCCGTTTGTCCTGTACGAGGGTGGTGATGCTATCCCCATCACGGACCTTCACGGCATCCTGCTCGATCGCGCTCAGATAAAGCCGGCCGCGCCCGTCGATCCAAAGACCATCCGTCGGCTCGGTCTCGGCGGCACGCTCCACACGAGCTTCGATATCCTTCTCGGACAGGCGTGGGTTTTCCAAGACATCCGTCGGGATGCGATAGAGGGTCCGGCCGGTCAGCGCTTTCCAATAGAGCGTGCGCCCATCGGGAGAGAGCGCGATGCTGTCAGCGGCAAATTCGACCCCGCGCCCGTCGGGCCGGCGCAACTCCTGCCCATCGGTCTTCACCACCACATCCTTTTCCGGTTGGGTGCTCGGGTGGCCGTGAAGGACGCGTCGAGCCTTGCCGTCCTGGAGATTCACAACAACGAGAGCACCCTTGGCCCCGGCATCGGTCAGATAGGCACGCCGCCCATCCGGTGAAAACCGGACATCGTTCAGGTAGCTGCCCTGAGGCGCGACCGTCTCGTCGAAGCGGATCACCTGCTCAACCTTGTTCGTCTTCAGGTCGATCCTGACGAGCTTGGGCCCGCCCTGCACGACGGGTGCCGTGGCTGGCGCGGCCGGGTCCACGACCCAGAGATTGCCGTGCGCATCGGCCACGACGCTCTGGACGCACACGAAGTGATCGCCGGCGGACATCTGGTTCTTCTTGGCGTTGCGCCAGGAATTCCACGCGTCATCCGGGTAAGGCCTGATGTGGCCGTCGCGCGTCACCTCGGCGACCGAGATCGGTGCATCCTCCGTCCAGCGGGGAAAGTTGACGAAGATGCGCCCATCCTTCGAAACGGTCACTCCGGTCACCTGGTGTTCAAAGCTGGTGACCTGCTGCAGATGCGCCGTGCCCCGAGATGGTGCGGCACTCTGCTGCGCCATACTCGGCTGTGCCAAGGATGTGGTGGCCAGGAGCGCTCCGAAAAGCAGGGTCACCGCTGTGAGCCTTTGCATGTTCATTTCCATCGCGCGGCCATGATCATGTGGGATGCGACGGCCGCCTCAAGAGCGTGAATTCCGCTCGAACGCAGCCGTGTCGTCGATGGTTCAGTGCGGCCGCGCCTTCTCCTGCGGGGCGCGATTGGACACCGCCGCGAGGGCCGGTGCGGCCCGCATGTCCGGAGGCACCTTGAAGTCCTTGGCGGCGCCTCGCGCCGCCTGGACACCCTGCGGGAAGCCTGTCCGATCCCTGTAGGAGCGTGGCCGACCACGGGGGCGGCTGTGGCGGGCCGTGGTCCCCTGCGCGCCAATGATGTCGAGCAGCGTCACCCCCAGCACCACCGCAAGAGCAACCCCGACATTGTCGCGCTTCGGGTTGTCATGCCGCATGGCCGTCATCAGGGTGGCGATGTCGAGTCCGTCTCCGGCCACCCGGCTCCACAGCCCGAGATGCTTGTCGGGCGAGAGCGAGACGATGCCGTGCCCGAGTTCGCGGACGCCATAGGCCCGCACAAGGGCTTCCTTGCCCTCCATGCCAAGCGCCCGGGTGATGCGCTTCGCCGCAAACAGCTCGGTCAAGCCGAGCCCGATGCTGTACCAGCCGAGTGCCTTGGCCATGCGGTCGGAGGCACCCAGCGAACTGGGGCCGGAGTGAAGGACTTTCGGGTCGCCCTTGGACCGGGCAATGTTCGAGATGGTGTAAGTCACGTCTTCTCTCCCCGGTTTTTAGGGCTTCAGGACGACTTTGATGCAGCTGTCCTGCTTGTCGCGGAACACCTTGTACATCTCGGGCCCCTCATCGAGGCTCACGGTGTGGGTGATGACGAACGATGGATCGATCTGCCCCTCCTCGATGCGGCGCAGGAGGTCGTCGGTCCAACGGTTGACGTGCGTCTGGCCCGTCCGGATGGTCAGCCCCTTGTTCATCAGCTGGCCCATCGGGATCTTGTCAACCAACCCGCCATAGACGCCCGGGATCGAGATCACCCCGGCCGGGCGGCAGACGTAGATCATCTCGCGAAGGACATGCGGCCGGTCGCTTTCGGCGCCGAGCATCTGCTTGGCGCGGTCGTAGACCGTATCCGGCATGGAAGGCGAGACATGGGCTTCCATGCCGATGGCGTCGATGCACTTCTCCGGGCCCAAACCGCCGGTGAGCTCGTTCAGACGCTCGACCACGCTCTCTTCGTCGAAGTTGATGGTGATGGCGCCACCGGCTTCCGCCATTTCCAGGCGCTCCGGCAGATGATCGATGGCGATCACCTGTTTGGCGCCGAGGAGGACGGCGCTGCGGATCGCCATCTGACCGACGGGACCGCAGCCCCAGATGGCAACGGTGTCGGTCGGTTGGATGTCGCACTGGACGGCGGCCTGCCAGCCGGTCGGGAAGATGTCACCGAGGAAGAGAACCTTCTCGTCCGGGATTCCATCCGGCACCTTGATGTGCGTCGCGTCGGCGAAGGGAACGCGGAGATATTCGGCCTGCCCGCCCGGATAGCCGCCGGTCAGATGCGTGTAGCCGAACAGGCCCGCGGTCGGGTGGCCGAAGACCTTGTCGGCGAGATACTTCTTGCGGTTGGTGGCCTCGCACACCGAGAAATTGCCGCGTTTGCACTGGTCGCACTCGCCGCAGATGATTGTGAACGGAACCACCACCCGGTCACCGACCTTGAGCTTGTGCTTGGCCTCCGGCCCGACCTCGACGACCTCTCCCATCATCTCATGTCCCATGATGTCGCCGGGCAGCATCGCCGGGATGAAGTTGTGGAACAGATGCAGGTCCGAGCCGCAAATGGCGCAGCTCGTCACCTTGATGATGGCGTCGCGCGGCTGCTCGAGTTCGGGGTCAGTGACGGTGTCGCACCGGATGTCTTCCTTACCATGCCAAACCAAGGCCCGCATGCTTTCCTCCTTCATCCTGCCAAGGTGCAGAGGCCTGCGCTTCCCGGTGTGCTTCGGACCGATGAGCATGTCTCTGCGGGGTGGTCTGTCGGATTGAAAGCTCTCAAAACCTGAGCGAGCCTCACCGCGTTCCTAGGGATGGTTCCTCAGGGAACCTCCGCGCCAGGGACTCCTAACCTCCCATCGGGGCCGTGTCCCGAGCGGCACATGAAGCGGTTCAAATCATCCGGCCACGCCCAACGGTTCCTGTCCATCCAGAGCCCCATCCACAACCACTTCCAGCTGCGCCGCCACTTCATCTCCGCCTCCGAGTATCGCGCCGCGCGCGCGCGCCTTCACCACGTGGCGCGAGGCGACCAACGTTGCCTAACCGCCTGAACCAGTGAAAAAAACGGGTTGTGCAAACCTTAAGTGCGTCAGCTGACCGCGAGGTTGACAGCGCCCTCCCGATGCCCTTCACATTTGGCAGATGGCCGTCCACCGGGACCGGCAGGGACGCGGCTTCGGGCGGCAATGGATCGAAACGGCCCAGCGCCACGCCGCCGACCATGGCATCCCCTCCCTGACCTTGACCACCTTCAGGAGCGTGCCGTGGAACGAACCCTATTATCAAAGACTTGGCTTCGTCACGCTGGATGACGGACAACTCGGTCACCGGCTGGGCGCCGTCCTGGACGCCGAGGAGCAGGCCGGACTTCCCATCGCACAGCGTTGCGCCATGAGGAAAATGCTTTGACGGCGGCTTGCCGTGTGCCCGCTCCAGGGTCCATGGACGGCGCACAAAAGACTGGCCCATCCAACAGTTCGCTTCCCAAATGCTTGAGCCGGCTGTAATTTTCTTGCCTTGCTGCGTTGCACACTCAGCGTATCTGGTATTTGGTATGCCAGTGTACAGTCATCTCCATCAGACACGAGGGAGATGCACCATGGCTTACACCACCGCTTCGCACACCGATCATGACGGCGTTCTGTCGGGGATCGTCAAGGGCGTTCGCGAGTTCGTGAGCGCCTGGTTTGAAACCTCCGCCGCCTACATCGTCTACCGCGAGCTGTCGGCCCTGAGCACGGCCGAATTGGCCTCCCGCGACCTGCGCCGCGAGGACATCGGCCGCATCGCCATGGACCTGCCGACGCTGATGCGCGAGTAACCCGCGCGCCGCCGACAGGGGCTCAATTCCCCGCCAGGACCGCCAGACAAGCCTCGGGTGGCTCCGGAATCGCCTTGGGCGGCCGGGGCCCCGGCGTTTCCTTCGGGGGCTCGAACCAGCTCAGAAGCTCCTGGCCGCAGCCGTCGCCCGGCGGAATGGGGGCTTGCGGAATGCAGGCCGTCGATCCGGCCGGGCAGTTCATCCGCACATGGAAGTGCGAGTCGTGTCCGGCCCAGGGGCGCACGGCGTTCAGCCAGGAGCGGTCGCCCTGCTCGCTCTGGCACAGCGCCAGCTTGATCGCCGGGTTCACGAACACCCGCGCGACCTTCGGGCTCGTCGCCGCCAGTTGCAGAAGGCGCGCCTGCCGGGGACCGAACCGCTCCGGCAGAACGCGCTGCGTCTGCCGGTTCACCATGGTCGGAAAGTCCGTCCGCTCCCGCGCCTCCCGCGCGAGAGGCGGCTGGTCGAGGTCGAACCACACATCCACGTCGAGGCCGATCTGGTGGCTGGCATGCCCGCTTTCCATGCGGCCGCCATAAACCTTGGAGATGTCCCCGATGGCCAGCCCCCCGAGCCGCTCGGCCTGCGCCCGACGGGCAAGCTCCTGGACGAAGGCGATGGTGTCGGGGTGTCCGTGGTTCCGGTTCCGCGACAGGTTGACCACCTGATAGCCGAGACCCTCCGGAGGCAGCGCCTGCGCGCCGCGAATGCAGCCGTTGGCGTAGCCCCCGATCGGCTGCGCCGAGAGGGGCGGCAGCGGCGGCTGCAAGGCCACCCTGCTGAAATCCGTCGGCACCGCTCGGGAAACCGGTTCGGCCGCCTCCGCGTTACCGCCGGCAAACCAGACGCCGCATAGGATCGCCAGCACAGCGAAAGACCATTGTCGAGCCATGACCGGCGGCCCCCCTTCCTCTTTGACCGTGCCCGACCTTAGCACGGGGTTTGGGGTCTGGGCGTTGCATCGGGTGGGCAGCGCGCGGTTTTGCGCCGAACGGTCACGGCGCCCGGCGGTCGCGAAGCATGCGGATTTGGCGGGGCGGCACGGCGCCGCCTTTTTCTTGTTGCGCGCGTCACGGCGATGCAGAATCCCTCTCATAATTGAAAAGAATGGGAAGGGAGAGTCCCCCGCCATGAAACGTCGTTCCTTTTTGACCAGCGCCGGCGTCGGGCTGGCCGCCAGCACCGTGGTTGCGGCACCCGCCATCGCGCAGAGCCAGCCCGAGATCAAGTGGCGCATGGCGTCGAGCTATCCCAAGAGCCTCGACACCATCTTCGGCGGGGCGGAGCTGGTCGCCCGCCGGGTCGCCGCCGCCACCGACAACAAGTTCCAGATCCGCACCTTCGCGGCGGGTGAGATCGTGCCGGCGCTCCAGGTGCTGGACGCGGTGCAGAACGGCACGATCGAGTGCGGCCAGTCCGCGGCCTATTTCTACATCGGCAAGGACCCGACCTTCTGCTTCGACACGGCCATGCCCTTCGGCCTGAACACGCGCCAGCACATCTCCTGGATGATGCACGGCGGCGGGCTGGAGCTGATGCGCGAGCTGTTCCGCGAGCACAACATCCACAACATCCCCGCCGGCAACACGACGGCCCAGATGGGCGGCTGGTTCCGCAAGGAAATCAAGACGGTGGAGGATCTGAGCGGCCTCAAGATGCGGGTCGGCGGGCTGGCCGGGCAGATCATGGGCAAGCTGGGCCTCGTCCCGCAGCAGATCGGCGGCGGCGACATCTACCCGGCGCTGGAACGCGGCACCATCGACGCGGCGGAGTTCGTCGGCCCCTACGATGACGAGAAGCTGGGCTTCCACAAGGTCGCCAAATACTACTACTCGCCGGGCTGGTGGGAAGGCTCCGCCCAGATCCCGCTGATGATCAACATCACCGCGTGGGAGCAGCTTCCGGACTCCTACAAGACGATCCTGGAGCAGGCCTGCTGGGAGGCCAACACCTGGATGATCGCCAAGTACGACGCCGTCAACGCCGCGGCGCTGAAGCGTCTGGTCGCCGGCGGCGCCCAGCTCCGCGCCTTCCCGCGCGACGTCATGATGGCCTGCGAGAAGATCGCCAACGAGCTGTATGACGAGCTTTCGGCGAAGAACCCGCGTTTCAAGAAAGTCTACGAGGCGTGGAAGCCCTTCCGCGACGAGGAGCGGCTGTGGTTCCGCGTCGCCGAGAACAGCTTCGACTCCTACGTCTATTCCCAGTCGGCGCAGCGCCGCTGAGGAAAGCACGGCCCTGAAAGAGACACGGCCCCTCCCCTTCCTGGCGAAGGAGAGGGGCCGTTTTCTTCACGCGGTCAGTGCGAGACCGCACCGGCCGCACCCAGGCCGGTTTCCGACCGGATGTACTGGTACTCGTAGGCCTTCGCCTCCGCCGCCGCCCGCGCGCTGCGGTCGGTGACCGAGAAGAGCCAGGTCGTCGCGAAGGCGATGACCATCGAGAACAGCGCCGGATGCTCGTAGGGGAAGATCGGCGCCGGGAACTTGAAGACGCTGACCCACACGGTCGGCCCCAGCACCACGAAGGCGACGCAGCTCACCAGACCGGCAAAACCGCCGATGAAGGCGCCGCGGGTGGTCAGCCCCTTCCAGAAGATCGACAGGATCAGCACCGGGAAGTTGACCGACGCCGCCAGACCGAAGGCGAGGCCGACCATGAAGGCGATGTTCTGGTTCTCGAACAGCAGGCCCAGCGTGATGGCGATGACGCCCAGCGCCAGCGTGGCGAGGCGCGACACCCGCATCTCCGACGCCTCGGTGGCGTTGCCCTTCTTGATGACGCGGGCGTAGAGGTCGTGGCTGACCGCCGACGCGCCGGCCAGCGTCAGGCCGGCGACCACCGCCAGGATGGTGGCGAAGGCGACCGCCGAGATGAAACCGAGGAAGATGTTGCCGCCGATGGCCTTGGACAGGTGGATGGCCGCCATGTTGCCGCCGCCCAGGATCTTGCCCGCGGCGTCGAGATAGGCCGGGTTGGTGCCGACGATCACGATGGCGAGGAAGCCGATGGTCACCGTCAGGATGAAGAAGTAGCCGATGAAGCCGGTGGCGTAGACGACCGACTTTCGCGCCTCCTTGGCGTCCGGAACCGTGAAGAAGCGCATCAGGATGTGAGGCAGGCCCGCCGGTCCGCACATCAGCGCGAGGCTGAGCGACACCGCGGCGATCGGATCGGCCATGGCGGCGCTGGGGCGCAGGATGGCGGCGTTCGCGGCGTGGGCGGCGACGGCCTGCTGAAGCAGCCGCTCCGGGTTGAAGCCGAACTGCGCCAGCGCCAGCCCGACCAGCACGGTGCAACCGCCGAGCAGCATCACCGCCTTGATGATCTGCACCCAGGTGGTCGCCAGCATGCCGCCGAAGGTCACGTACAGGATCATCAGCACGCCGACCATCACCACGGCGTAGGTGTAGTCCAGCCCGAACAGCAGTTGGATCAGCTTGCCCGCCCCGACCATCTGCGCGATCAGGTAGAAGCAGACCACCGTCAGCGACCCGACCGCCGCCAGCGAGCGGATCGGCGTCTGGCCCAGCCGGTAGGACGCCACGTCGGCGAAGGTGAAGCGGCCCAGGTTGCGCAGCCGCTCGGCGATCAGGAACAGCATCAGCGGCCAGCCGACCAGGAAGCCGATGGTGTAGATCACCCCGTCGAAGCCCTTGGCGAAGACCATGCCCGACAGGCCGAGGAAGGCCGCCGCCGACATGTAGTCACCCGCGATGGCCAGCCCGTTCTGGAAGCCGCTGATGCCGCCGCCCGCGGTGTAGAAGTCCGACGCCGAGCGGGTGCGCTTCGACGCCCAATAGGTGATGCCCAGCGTTCCGGCGACGAACAGCAGGAACATGGCGATGGCCGTCACATTGACCGGCTGGCGCTCCACCGCGCCATCGATGGCGGCGGCGAAAGCAGGCCCGCCCGCCAGCGCCGGCAGCAGCGCGGCGGAGGCGGACGCAAGACGACGCGCGGCGCTCATCGGCCCACCTCGTTCAGCAGGTCGCGGTTCATCGCGTCGTAGCGGCTGTTGGCGCGCAGCACGTAGACGCCGGTCATCAGCGAGCAGAAGACGGTGATGACGATGCCGGCGGCCAGCCCGACCGGGAAGGTCATGCCCTCGGCCAACGGGCGCGCCATCAGCTCGGGCGCCAGCGCCGAGGCGAACACGAAGGCGTAGTAGACCGCCAGGACGATCAGCGCCAGCCGCCAGCTGAAGCGCGCGCGGCTCGCCGTCATCGCGGCGAACTTCGGGTTGGACAGCACCCGCTCGTAAATCTCGTCGGACATGGTTTTTATCGCTTTTTCTTGGAACCCAAACATTGCGCATCGCAGCAATACCTTGGGTGCATGGCAGCAAAAAGCGAAATTAAATTTCTTGTAGCACGAAATGACGAAACATTCGCTCGAATTTGCTCTCGTTTAACCAGATAACGGTTTATCATTAGCCGGAAAGCAGTTGATCCATAGGTGCGTAATGCGACAACGGGTCGCGCTGCGACGCAACATGAGGCAACGCTGTTATCCCGCCGTCCGCCCCTTCGGCCGGACATCCTTCAGCCGGACATGGATCAGGCCGCTGCCCGTGGGGTCGGAGCGGTCGGGCTTCACCATCGCCTCCAGCAGCTTCTCGTCGCTCGACCAGTAGGGCACGTACCACAGCCGGTCCACGTCCATGACCAGAACCCGGCGGGTCTCCGCGTCGTAGGCGCCGAGCGGCGCGATGTGTCCCACCGTGGCGTCGCCGGTCAGCGTGCCCTGGTCGTAGGCCAGCAGGATGATGTCGCTGTCGTCGCGCTCGTTCTCACCGAGGATGCGCCGCAGTTCGCCCAGCGTTTCAGGCGACGTGTCCTTGGGACGGAAGACCTCCACCGTGGCGTCCAGGCCGAAGGCGTCCACCGACTTCTGGACCAGCCCGGCGAAATCGGCGAAGGACACGCCGTCCCCGTTCTCCGCGGTGGCCGCCTTCCAGCCGTCGTCGTCCACCTCGTTCAGCACCCGCGCCTGGGTGACCAGCCGGTTGGACGAGAGCGGCGGCAGGCCGCGCAGCGCGTTGATCATCATCGCCACGCTGGCGACCGAACAGGCGCTGCCCGTCTGCTGGGCCGTGTAGTAGGGAATCATCGCCCAGAAGTCCGGCGCCCCGGCCTTGCGCAGATGCTCGCGATCCTCGGTCATCGGCACAGCGTCCGGGCCGAACTTCGGCTTCGTCTCGCTCTGCGCGTCCTGCGCCGCGGCGGGAGGACCGGCCAGACACGCGAAGGTCAACAGGGCCAGCAGAGCCGAGCGGAGCGGTGCCTTCATCACCGGCGTTTTCCTCGATGGTGTCACGGTCGATGCCTCTGCCGGCTCTAGCCGGACGGGGTGGGCCTTGGCGGAAGGCTCTGCGGCACGAGCGCCATGCAGTTCTGCACGACCGCGGCGCAGGCGCCCAGCGACGATGCCCGGTAGACCAGCTGCTCGACGGCCCCATCCCTCAAGGTGAAGGTCGCCTCGCACCGGTTGTCCACCACGTCGCCCGACCGCGGAGGATAGTAGTCCCACGGGTCGTAGTCGAGCCCGCGATGGCGCCAGCCGGGATAGCCCCACGGATATCCCCATCCGTAGCCCACCGGTGGGGGCGGTGGGGCGTAGTAATCGATGGAGCCCGCCCGGTAGGTGAAGAACTCCAGGGCGCCGCTGGCCGCCTGCCGGTGCGGCACGCCCGCGCAGGACAGCAGCGTTCCCTTGGGCATGCCGACCAGCGCACTCTGGGCGGCCAGCGCAACGTCGGCCCTGGGATCGGCGCACCCTGCCAGCGCCCCGGCCGCGGCGAGCAGAAGGACGGCGGCGGACCGCCGCAAGGCGTGTGGACGCGGGAGCACGGGCGGAGCCTCCTTCCCCGGGATTTATCCCGGAAGAACAAGCCTCCACCCGCTTTTGATCCCGCTTGGGCCCGGTCCGGACCGGAGGTCAGGCGTCCCAGAAATGCGGCATGCCGTCCGACGCCGTGTAACCGCTGTGGCCGATCATCGCCCAGTCCAGATCATGGATGCCCATGGCCAGCGCCGGGGAATTCGGCTGCAGCGAGTAGTCGCCCCAATAGGGGTTGTTGAACAACGGCTTGCCCGTGACGTCGTTGTCGCCGTAGCGCGGCACGTTGTAGACGAGGTTGCGGTCGATCACCGGGTTTCCGGCGGTCAGCAACTCCATGTAATCGTCCAGCGGCAGCGTCCCGCTGATGACGTTGTCGGTGATGGTGTTGTTGCGCGGCAGGCCGGGATCGCCGTGCTTGGGCGCCCAGCCGACGCGGATGAACTCCTCCGCGTTGCTGGCGATGATCGAGAAGTTGTTGGTAACGAGGTTGTTGTCGCCGCCGTGGATGTGCACCCCGGCCAGCCCGGTGTCCTTCAGGAAGTTGCCGGTCACCGTGACGCCGCCGGCCATGTCGTCCAGATAGATGCCGAAGCCCTTGTGGTTGGTCAGCCACTGGTCGGTGTTGCTGGTCGCCAGCCCGCCGACATGCTCCACCCAGTTGCCGCGGATGATCGTGCCGGTGTCGACGCTGGACCGCCCCAGCACCTCGATGCCGCCGCCGTCCGCCGTTTCCAGGTTGGTGTTGGTGACGCGGTTGTACTCGATGACGTTGTTGCGGTTGATGTTGCTGGAGTCCCAATTCTTCAGCGAGATGCCGTAACGCGCGCTGGAGTCCACGTCGTTGTGGGCGATCAGGTTGTTGTCCACCCCGGTGCCGATGATCCCGGCCACACCCTTGCGCACCTCGCCGACGTGGGAGATGTCGTTGGCGTAGACGGTGTTGCCGTTGCTGCGCCCGTCCAGCTCGATGCCGTTGACCGCCAGATGCTCCAGCGTGTTGCCGCCCACCAGGTTGTTGGAGGACGCCGCGGTCAGCTTGATCGCCGTGCCGACGTTGAGGAAGCTGTTGTTGCCGATGCTGTTGCCCGACGCCCCCTTCAGCTCCACCGCGTAGCCCCAGGTGGTGGTGTTGGTGAAGCCCAGCCCCTCGATGGTCACGTCGCTGCTGCCGTTCAGGCGGATCAGCGTGCCCAGCCGCGCCACCTCGACGCCGTCCTGCGCCAGGGTGGCCGGGTTTTCCGGCTTGAACACCACCGACTTGTCCGAGGCGCGCCACGCGAACTCGCCCGCCTGATCGACGAAGGACGGGTTGTTCAGCAGCTTGTAGGTCGTCCCCTCGGCGAAGGGAAGCGAGGTGCCGTTCTTCAGCGTGATGGTGCGGGTGGCGTCGTTGACGCTGGCGATCTCGGTCAGCGTGTCGGACAGCCGCTCGGCGTCCATCAGCTGGATCTTCATGCCGGGGATGATGTCGCCCGACGACATGTCGCCGGTGTGGTAGCGCACCGACCAGCCGCTGGGGCCGCCGTTGGCCGCGTCGGCGAAGTACCAGCCGGTGGTGGTGGGGTTGTCGGCGTCGACGATGCCCTTGCTGGCCAGCGTCTGGCGCACGCCGCCGATGGTCAGGTCGAGGTCGGTGGCCTGCGACAGCTTCGCGGAATAGACCCCGTTGCCCTCGCTGACGACGTTTGTGACCTTCTCCGCCCCGTTCAGCACCGGCGTCTCGCCGGGATAGTTGCGGAAGCTGTGGCCGTTGTCGGCGCCGGTCAACTCCAGCGTCTTGGTCAGGCGGTAGATGCCTTCACGCACATAGGTGGTGTCGACGTCGCTGTCCCGCATGGCGTCGCGGGCGCGCTCCAGCGAGGCGAAGGGACCGTCGGTGCCGTCGGCGTTCGGTGCGGACAGCTTGCCCGACCATGTGTCCTTGCCGTTGGCCGCGACGTAGAAGGCCGGACCGGTCGGCGGCGGCGGGGGCGGCTCGGCCGCGGGCTGGAACAGCGACGCCGGGGCGTCCACGTTGAGAGCGCCACCCCAGAACAGCCCCTCCTGGCCCTTCACCACGTCCTTTCCGTCCACCGCGCCCTTGTCATAGGTGACGATGGAATCGGTCGCCGCGACGGTGTGGCCGTTGATCGAGACCGACTTGACGTACAGGTTGCGGTCCTGGCCGTTCACCACGGAATCGTTGTCGTAATGGATCTGGATCTTGTGGGCTTCCTTGGCGTCCAGATCGACGGTGAAGCGGAAGGGCTGCGGGTCGCTGGAGGTGGCGCGGCCTTCGCCCACCACCTTGCCGTCGACCAGCAGCTTGAAGTGCGGCGCCACCCCGCCGGCCGACTGGCCCCAGGCGGTCACGACGATGTCCGTCGGCGTCAGCGTGACCGGCGGCGGGGGCGGGGGCGGCGGCACGTAGGGACCGTCGAAATATTCCTCCGGCACGCCGAAGGTGAGCGCACCGCCCCAGAAGAGCCCTTCCTGCCCGGCGACCACGAACTTGCCGTCCACCGGCCCCTTATCGTAGGAGGCCAAAGGGTCGGTCGCCTTGATCTCCTGCCCGTCGATGGTGATGCCCTGGACGAACAGGTTGCGGTCCTGGCCGTTGACGGTGGCGTCGTTGTCGTAGTGGATCTGGATCTTGTGGGCCTCGTGGGGGTCCACATCGACCTTGAAGGTGTAGCCGGTCGGGCTGGTCGCGCTGACCCACGCGTCGCCGACCACCTTGTCGTCCACCAGCAGCTTGAAATGCGGCGGCGTGCCGTTGGCGGCGGCGCCCCAGGCCTTCACGACGATCTCGGTCGTCATGGTGGCCGGCGCCTCGGGCTCGGGCTCCTGCACGCTGGCGAACATGGTCTTGGGCAGGTCGACGTTCAGCGCGCCGCGCCAGTACATCTCGGTCTGCCCGGCAATGACGTTCTTGCCGTCGATATCGCCGGTGTCGTAGGTCACCAGCGGGTCGATGCTGAGGATCGGTTTCCCGTTCACCTCGAACGACTTGACGAAGAGGTTGCGGTCCTCCCCGTTCACGGAGCCGTCGTTGTCGTACTGGAGCTGAAGTTTGTGGGCCTTGTCGGCCGGAACGCGGGCGTTGAAGGTGTAGCGGCCCAGCGACGCCGACGCGACGGTCGCCTGCCCGATCTCAACCCCATCCAGCCGCAGCACGAAATGCGGCCACTTTCCGCCTGCGGGAGCGCCCCAGGCGTTCACCGTAAAGGTGACGTCCATCAGTTCGGTAGTTTCGGCAGCCATCTCGGACCTCATAGAACTCTAGACCAACGTCTTAGCCCAGAGGTTGAGGTGCCCGGCTTAACGGAAAAATAAGAATCTTGGTAAAAATTTTACTAACGAGGCTGATTCCTGTGACATAAACAGACCGCTGCAGTCGGACAAAAATGTTTGCACATTGACAAGAAAGTCTGCACATAGACAAAAATGTTTGCTCCTGGCCGAGCTTGAGCTTGGCCTCACGCACTCAGCTTCGTTCCTCTCGTGGTTTGCTTCTCCTTCCCGCCGACGCGAGCGCAGGACCTCCCCGAAACTGACATGACCCCCGTTTTCCGGACAGATTTTCGGCTTTGCTAAGCTTGATTCAGGTCCGTGTCATGCCGCCAATTTGATGGGATCCGGTGTGCCCTGGCAGGCCGCCTCCGGGGTTCTGTCGCCGAGCGCGAAGTGTGGACGGTCCATGTTGTAGTAATTGATCCACCGGCTGATCCCAGCCCTCGCCTCGCTGCCGGTTTCGAAGGCATGGAGGTAGACGCGCTCGTACTTCATCGATCGCCACAGCCGTTCGATGAAGACGTTGTCCATCCACCGGCCGCGCCCATCCATCGACACCGGGATACCGGCTGCGGTCAAGCGGCTGGTAAAACGTGGGCTGGTGAACTGGCTGCCCTGATCGGTGTTGAAGATGTCCGGTCGGCCGTGCCGCGCCATCGCCTCCTCCAGGGCCTCGATGCCGAACTCGACGTCCATGGTGTTCGACAGCCGCCAACTCAGGATTTTGCTCGTCGCCCAGTCCATCACTGCCACCAGATGGCTGGTTTCGGCGGCTTCCGCCTTGCCGGAGAACATCCCGGCCAGTCCCTCCATCGCCTGCTCTTCCACGCGTTGATCAGCGTCTGATGCACTCCGTGCTTGGCCACCAGCTGCGACACCGTCAGTTCGCCCCGCATCGCCTCCAGCGCCACCTTCGCCTAGAACTCCGCCGAACACCGCTTCCGTTCCCCCGTCATCGGGTCTGTCCTTCTTCCTGGGCGAATCAGGCTTAGCGAACTGTCCGGGAAACAGGGATCATCTCACCGGCCGGCCTTGCCAGGGCAGATCGGCCAACCGGCCCTCATAGCGGCTATGCACACGGGACGACGGCGCGTGGCAACGCGGGCACGGGACTGACCGGCGCCGAAGGCGGACGAAGATGGTGATGCGGTCCGGCTCCGGCAGGACATGCTCGACGCAGAGACCGTCGGGGATCATGGGGAGGAGGCGCTTGGTCACAGTGAACTGAAGCTGTTGTGATGTTCACCTCATGTGCTCATCTCTGGCGTCCAGTGCCACCGGCACCACGCAAAGTGCGGAAGAACCAGTATTCACCCGGCACTGCCAATCGGGAGCAAGGCGACGCTGTCGCCCGGCGGTTGGACGACGCTGGAGCGGAAGCGTACCCTGTCCTCGTCAGCCTGCTGAGGTTGATCCGTCGCCCTGGAGGGAACCCTGTGATGGCCGACCATTCCCAAGCCCGCGCTGCATTTGCCGACCTCCACCAAACCGGCTGCTTCGTCATTCCCAATCCGTGGGACGTCGGAAGTGCCGTGATGCTGAAGCATCTCGGGTTCCGCGCGTTGGCCACCACCTCGGCGGGCTTCGCCTTCGCGCGGGGGCTTCCCGACGCCTATTGGGCGGTGCCTTGCGGCGACATGCTGACCCACATCGCCGACATGGTCGGGGCAACCGACCTGCCGGTGAACGCCGACTTTGAGTCCGGATACGCCCATGACTGCGAGAGGCTGGCGCGCAACGTGCGCCTCTGCGCCGACACCGGCGTGGCGGGCCTGTCCATCGAGGACGCCACGGGCGACCCGGCGAATCCGCTGTATGACCTCCCTCACGCCGTCGAACGCGTGGCCGCGGCGGCGGAGGCGTTGCGGGGAACCGGCGTTCTCCTGACCGCCCGCTGCGAGGCCCTGCTGGTGAACCACCCGGCGGCCGTCGAGGAGGCGCTGCGCCGCTTGCCGGCCTACGCCGCGGCGGGAGCCGACGTCCTCTACGCGCCGGGCTTGGGGACCCCGGACGTCATCGAGGCGGCGGTCGACGCCGTCCACCCGAAACCGCTCAACCTGTTGGTTTCGTCCCCGATCGGCTTGTCGGTGGATCAGATCGCCGCCCTGGGCGTGCGGCGCATCAGCCTGGGCAGCGGCCTCAGCCGCGCCGCCTGGGGCGGTTTTCTCCGGGCCGCCCGAATGCTGGCCGAGCACGGGCGCTTCGACGCCTTCGGCGAAGCCGAACCGTTCGACGCGCTCAACGTGTTCTTCCGGACGCACGGCCGGCGAACGCCCTGAAGGACGGAGCCTGGGCAACGGCCCGGCCAGTCCCGTCCCGTCCCGGCCGTGGACCGCCCGATGGCACTCCAGATAAGCTCAACCGGACGGTAGCCGGAGCCGACCTCAGCAGATGCTCGCCGAGAGTTAGGAGCAAACATTTTTGTTTGAGCATATCGCCACCCAATGCGCCCACATGGTGGTCAGGTGCAAACTTGAGCTTGGCCCCACCCTTCTCAGCGCCGCTCCCTTAGCCAACTACTTCTCTTGATTCCCTTCCCTGGCGGGCAAGCGTCTCTGCTCACTCAACACTCCACGAATTGAGCAACTTGAGGCCCATCGGCTCAAAGTTGCGCACGTCGCGCGTGACCACGATCAACCGGCGGACAAGCGCGGTGGCGGCCATCAGGCTGTCACGCTGGCAGCGCGTTTCGGGTACACCGGCAAGGCCCGGCGCGTGCACCTCTGGCTCCAGGACCGCCGCACCGGCGCCGTCAACGTCCCATCGCTGGCGCGCGACGATAAAGGCCCGTCCCGACGACCACCGGACGCTCCTTTCACCCAAGCGCTTGGCGTGGGCGCCGGTCAAGCCGGCCGGGGAGCGGGATGCCGCGGAGGCCGCGGCCGTCGCCCGGGCTGCGCTGATCCTGCTTTGGAGCAGCGGGCAGGCCGAGGGACAGATCAACCGCCTCAAGCGGCTCAAACGCCAGATGTACGGCAGGGCCAATCTGGAACTGCTCCGGCGACGAACGCTTCTCGCTGCCTGATCCACGCAAAGAGCGAAAGAACCTTCAAAGCACTCCTGGAGCTATAAAGCGCCGCACGGCCCGTCGGTTAGCCAGCCGCGCTTCCGCCGCTGTATAGCCGAGGCTGGAATCTCCAGTCGATCCTGTCGAGAGGATGGAATGGGCGGGCCCTGCTGAACGGGAACTGATGCGGCCTGAACGCGGTGAGCCCCGGCGTGTCGACCGTGATCGTCCGGGCGATGCCCGCGAATGAGAGCTTGTAATGGTTGGCGGCTCTTGCGACGACTGCCTGCTGACCTGCCAGCGGAAGCCCAACGGCCTCGTAGAAGGCGGGATCGTGCACGTTGGGCGCCAAGTCCGTGACGATCACCGTCACCGCACCACTCTTCAGCACTGCGGCGTTACCGAAGTCGGCCTCCGTTCCGGCCATGTACGGTCCGATGTTGGTGAAGCGGGCCCGGCACAGCCGGGCGACGGTCCAATGCGTCTCGAGCGGATCGACCGAAAGGGTGAACCCGCCACCGACAGGCATCCGCAGGACCGCGTTCTCGCCGGCCTCCTGCGCACGGACAACAGCCTGCGGGTCGTAGACCGGAACGGCGACCTTCAGGTCCGGAAAATCCCGGAGGGCGATCCGCGCGATCTCGGGAGAGTCACCGGGGCCTGCGCCCATGACACGGTCGCCTTGGTCGCCCAAGGCGAGAAGCTGTCCAGAGGTCTGCGCGATCGTCAGCGCCTCGTTCACGGACATGAGCTGTTCCTGGAATTGGTCGCGCGCGTCCCAGAGCCGCTCGCTCAGGTCCTTGCAGGCGGCGACCGCGCTGCCGTCTCCCATGTCATAGGCGAGGACGACCTGCCCGTAGCCGGGGACGTCGAGGAACGGGTGTACGTTGAAGATCGAGAGGTCGGTGACGTCCGGCCGCGACCGCCATTCGTCCGCGACCGCGTGAATCCCGAGGAGGGGACCTGACCAGGTCTCGTCGTTGCCTCTCGTAAGAAAGGGAATAAGGGAATAGACGGCCCGCGGGGCCGTGCCCGTATCAAGCAAGCCGTCGAGCAGGCGCATCGCACGGGCGCCCGTCTCTTCGATGTCCGCGTGCGGCGTGGTCCGGAAGCTCGTCATGACGGTCGCGTGCTCGACCATCTCGGGCGTGAGGTAGGCATGGAGGTCAAGCGCGACCGAAATCATCATGTCACGGCCGACGGTGTCGCGCAGCCGCCCCAGAAGGTAGCCCTCGGGGTCGAGGGTCTTCTCGGCCAGCGTCGCGCCGTGAAGGTCAAGGCAGATCGCGTCGAAGCCTCCCTGCCTCGCGGCGTCGACGAATTGATCGGCGATGCGCTCGAAAACCGTCTGCTCGATTGCTCCGCCCGGCCTTGTCCGCGCGCTTATGGCGGGAACGCAGCGGTACCCGAGTGCTTCGGCGGTCTTGACGATGCCGCTCAAGGCCGTGGATGTCGCCCGGGCCTCGTCGAGGAGTTGCGGCCCACGCAGGAAGATGAAGTCCTCTTCGCGCGTCCGGATGGGGTTGAACGAGTGCCCTTCGTGCCAAATCTGGCCAACGAGGATGGAGCGTTGCGTCATCGTCATTTCCGATCTGCGGGCCGGGAGACCTCAAGGGCCATGCGGCCCTCACCCCTGGCATTCTGCGTTCTAAGGTTCTTCAGAAGGACTGCAGGTTTTCCAAGCCGGCTCCGATCCACTTCTTGCTCATCTCGTCCAGTTGGCCGCTGAGGCGGTAGGTGTAGATGAACGTGTTCATCATGTGCAGGAACTGCATGTCGCCCTTGCGGATGCCAATCGAGTAGGGGCTCAGACCGAGCAGGAGCTTGCGCTCGTACTTTTTCTCGTCGCGCTTGACGATCTTGTCACCGATCAGCGTTCCGGTCGCGATGAAGGAAACCTGCCCGCTCAACAGGGCCGTCGCCGCCGTGGCGTCGTCCTCGTACCGCCGGATCACAGTGTCCTGCGGGAGCACACGAGTCACCATGTTGTCCTGGATCGAACCGCGGACTACGGCCACGGACTTCCCCGAGAGGTCCGCGGCCGACGCGGCTGCCTGGCCCTTGTCGCCGAAGAGCCAGATCTGGTTGGCCCCGTAAGGGATTGTGAAGTTCACCGTCTTGGCCCGCTCGGGCGTGACGCCGAAGGTCGAGATGACGATGTCCGCTCGCTTGCTTTCCAGGAAGGCGATCCGGTTCGGACCGGTTACGGGCACAAGCTCGAGCGTGACGCCAAGGTCCTTGGCGATCAGCTTCGCCATATCCACGTCGTAGCCTTCCGGTTGCATGTTCGCGTCGAGCATGCCGTATGGGGGAACCGAGGTGTCTACGGCAATAAGGACCTTTCCGCGGGACTGGATGGCTTCCAGCGTCTGGGCCGCAGCCAGGGAGGCGCTTCCGGCGAGGGTCGTTGCGGCGACCATGAGCGACAGCAGCATGCGTTTCATTGTTCATTCCCTCTGGTTTTGATGTTTGGTTCAGCTGTTCCGGCACGCGGAATCAGTAGGCTGTCCTCTTCTCGAGATAGCGGCTCAGCAATGACAGCGGATAGCAGAGGCAGAAGTAGATCGCGGCGACGGCCAGGAAGACCTCGAACGCCTGGAAGGTCGCGTTGTTGACCAGCTGTCCGGCGCGGGTCAGTTCCACCAGCCCGACAATCGAGGCCAGCGACGTGTTCTTCACGAGCTGGACGATGAAGCCCACGCTTGAGGGCGTCGCGAGACGTATGGCCTGGGGGACGATCACGTAGACCATCTGCTGGCCCCACGACAGCGAAAGGGATTCGGACGCTTCCCACTGCGCCGTCGGTATGGACTGGATGGCGCTGCGCCAGATTTCGCCGAGATAGACCGCCGCGAAGTAGCTCAGCGCGACACAGGCGGCGACGAAGGGGCTGACGACGACCCCCGCGAAGGACAGGCCGAAGTAGGCCAGGAAGAGGAGCACCAGGGGAGGCACGCCCTGACCCACCGCGACGATCGCCGAGGCGAGGGCCGCCACGGGCCGCGAGGTGCTCAGCCGCATGAGGCAAACGCCGATGCCGATCACACCGCCGAGGACGAGCGAGACAAGCGACAGCCAGAGCGTGTACTGGGTGGCGTTGAGGAGGAAGACGAGATCGTTGTAGGAAAACTCCCGCATTATCGGACTCCTCTGCGCGCGCGCCTCTGCGGTCTGCGAAGGACCCGCTGCTCGGGGAAAAGCACGTATGCCATGCGCGAGAGAAGGGTCTTGAGCAGGATGGAGAGGGCCAGGTACATGACGGCGAGAACGATGTAGACCTCGAAGCTGCGGAACGTGCTGGACTGGATCTGGTTGGCGAACGCGGTGAGTTCCTCGGCCGAAATCTGGGAGACGATGCTCGACGCGAGCATGATCAGCACGAACTGGCCGCTGAGCGGCACCCAGATGTTCCTCAGCGCCTGCGGCAGGATCACATGGACGAATGTCTGGAACTTCGAGAGGGCCAGGCTTTCCGCCGCCTGGTGCTGAGCGGGCTGGATGGACTGGAAGCCGGCGCGGAAGATCTCGGCGGAATAGGCGCCGCAGTTGACCACGAGGGCCAGGAGCGCCGCCGAAAGCGGGTCGAGGCGGAAGCCTACGCTCGAGAAGCCGAAATAGACGATGAAGGCCTGCACGAGAAGCGGAGTGTTCCGGATCGCTTCTACGTACGTCGCTCCCAAGGTGCGCAGGGCAAGATTTCCACGCTGCCTGCACAGGCCGACCGCGATGCCGATGAGGCTCCCGGCGGCACACGCCGCGACGGTCAGGAGGATGGTGGCGAGCGCACCGTGGAGAAGCATGCCGATGTTTTGCGAGAGCCACCCGAATTGCAATGATTGCATGGAAGAGCCTGTTTCTTGCCGGCGGCGCGGTTGACCGAGCCAGATAGGGGCGGGTCGGTCGGCCCGCGCTAGAGGCCGGTTCCGATGAACTGCCTCAGTTCGGGGGTGGAGGCCCGGGAGAGAAGGTCGCGGGGGCCGCGCTCCCAGACTTTGCCCAGATGCATGAAGACGATCTCGGAGGCGACCGAACTCGCGAAAGACATCTCGTGCGTGACCAGCAGCATGGTCATCCCGTCGGAGGCGAGCTTCTCGATGGTCTTGAGCACTTCGCCCGTGAGTTCGGGATCGAGCGCCGACGTGACCTCGTCGAAGAGCATCAGGCGGGGACGCATCGCAAGGGACCTCGCGATCGCGACGCGCTGCTGCTGTCCGCCGGAGAGCTGGCTGGGATAGGAGTCCAGCTTGTCCGAAAGCCCGACTTGCGACAGCACCTCCGCCGCGAGGTCGCGAGCCTCGGCGGCGCCGACCTTCTTCACCTTGCGCGGGGCGAGCATCACGTTCTGTGCGACGGTCAGGTGGGGGAAGAGGTTGTACCCCTGGAAGACGATGCCGACCTCGCGGCGCAGCGCACGGAGATCCACCTCAGGGTCATGGAGGCCGTGTCCGCAGACCGTGAGCGTTCCGGCGTTGATCTGCTCGAGACCATTCACGCACCGGAGCGCCGTGCTCTTTCCCGAGCCGCTGCGTCCGATCAGCGCCATCACTTCGCCCGCGTTCAGATGAAGGTCGATGCCCTTGAGGACTTCGAGCGATCCGAAGCTTTTCCTTACGCCTTTGAAATCAACGATTGTCGCGGCCATCAAGTGTTCGATCCTCTATGCTGTTGAAGCCGCAGGCTGATGGCAGCCGGTCATGCACACACCATATCATTTTGAGTTTTGTCGGCAATAATCTTTTTTATCGGTCGAGCCACAGAAAATCTGTGAGCCTACACAGCCGGATAATGGGCGTGCGTGCGCAAAAATAATGCACTTTGCCTACAAAGTGGCGGAAGCTGTTCGGAGCTTCCGCCGTTTCCCCGCTGCTCTCGGAGCCGTTTGCGAAGTCCCAAGGAGGACAATATATAGAAGAGAAACCGCAAATCCCCGCTGCATGATGTATGCCGGCCGCCTTCTCAAACAGGCTCCTAGGCGAGAGTGTAGCCTGTCTTGACGGTGGTGAAAAACTCTGCCGCGTATCGTCCCTGTTCCCTTGGACCGAAGGACGAGGCCTTCCTGCCGCCGAACGGCACGTGGAAGTCAACTCCCGCGGTGGGAAGGTTCACCATGACCATGCCGGCCTCGGCGTTTCGCTTGAAGTGCGTCGCGTGCTTGAGGCTCTGCGTGGCGATGCCGGCCGAAAGTCCGAAGGGCGTGTCGTTGGCGACGGACAGCGCTTCGTCGTAATCCTTGACCCGGATCACCGCGGCCACCGGTCCGAAGATCTCCTCGCGGGAGATGCGCATGTCGTTGGTCGCTTCGGTGAAGAGAGCCGGCTCCAGGTAATATCCCTTGGTCTCCCGTTCCAGGAGCCTGCCGCCGAAGTGGAGGCGGGCTCCTTCGCTCTGCCCGATCCCGATGTAATCCAGATCCTGCCGGAGTTGCCCCTCGTCGACCACGGGGCCGATGTGGGTTCCCGGCTTGAGCGCGTTGTCCACGACGAGAGAAGCCAGTCGCTCGGACATCGCCGCGACGAAGCGGTCGTGGATGCCTTCGGTGACGATCAGGCGTGAGGATGCGGTGCAGCGCTGCCCGGTCGAGAAGAACGCGGAATTCACCGCGGCTTCGACGGCCACCCCGAGGTCGGCGTCGTCGAGCACGACCATCGGGTTCTTGCCGCCCATCTCCAACTGGAAGCGGCGGTTGTGCTCGACGGATGCCGCCGCGATCTTCTTTCCGGTTGGGGTCGACCCCGTGAAGGTGATGGCGGCGATGTCGGGGCTGTCGATGATCGCCTGGCCGACCAGCGACCCGCGTCCCATGACGAGGTTGAGGACGCCTGCCGGGAGACCGGCGCGCTGCAGGATGTCGACGATTGCCCAGGAGCTGGCCGGGACCAGGTCCGCCGGCTTGAAGACGACCGTGTTCCCATAGCAGAGCGCCGGGGCGATCTTCCACGCCGGGATCGCGATCGGAAAGTTCCACGGCGTTATGATGCCGATCACGCCGAGAGGCTCGCGGGTGACTTCGACGGCGATCCCCGGGCGGACGGAGGGAACGGTTTCGCCTGCGAGCCTGAGCGCCTCGCCCGCGAAGAAGTCGAATATCTGCGACGCCCTCACGACCTCGCCGACGGCTTCCGGCAGCGTCTTGCCTTCTTCGCGGGCGAGCAGGGCGCCCAGCTCGTCCTTGCGCGCCAATATTTCGTCCGCCGCCTTGCGCAGGACGGCGTGGCGAACGAGCGGCCCCGAGCGGGACCATGCGGGGAAGGCGGCCTTGGCTGCCGAAATCGCGTCAAGCACGTCCTTGCGCGTTGCCTTCGCAAACACGCCGATGACGTCATCCGTATCGGACGGGCTGATGTTCTCCCGTCCCTCCGATCCAACCCACTCACCGGCGATGCAGTTCTTGAACATGGGATATCCTCAGGGATCAGGCGCGGGCGTAAGCGGTCATGACTTTTTCGATCGCGGCCGCGATCTGCTCGACATGGCGGTCTTCGAACCGGTCGGTCCACCACATGCACACCGTCTCCCGGCAGGCCGCTTCCGCTTCCGGGCACAGCTCGGACGCGAAATCGTCCCTGCGTGCGCCATCGAGGGTGAACGGCCAGCCGGAGTTGCCGAATGTCCTGTGCTCACGGATGAGCGGGTAGCGGTAAAGCGGAATCGGACCGGGATAGCCGATGAACCCGTCGATGCCTTCGGCGGTCAGGGCCTTCATCATCTCCGGCACGGAGACCGTCAGCGCCGCAGGATCGACGCGGAAGCTGTAGAAGAAATAGACACCGACGGTTCCCTCCGCCGGAAGCACGGGCGTGACCGGGACGCCGGCAAGAAGCTCGGTCAGGCGGTCGGCCGACGTGATGCGCGCGTCCACGAACCGCTTGAGCTTGCCCAGCTGGCCGAGGCCGACGGCGGCCTGCAGTTCGGTCATGTGGTAGTTGGTCGCGAGGAACAGGTGGTCGCGGCCGCCACGCTCCCGCGGCCAGCCCTTGTCGGAGCAGTGGCGCAGATTGCGTCCGAAGCGACCGTCGCCGTTGGTGATCACCATGCCGCCGTCGCCGGTCGTCATGTGCTTCGACTGCTGAAAGCTGAAGCACCCGACGTCGCCGATCGTCCCGCAGAGACGATCCTTGTAGTAGGCGAGGTGCGCCTGTGCGCAGTCCTCGATCACGGACAGGCCATGCTTGCGCGCGATCGCCATGATCGCGTCCATGTCGGCTGGGTGGCCGTAGACGTGGGTGACGATGATCGCCTTCGTGCGCGGGGTTATGTTCCGCTCGATCGAGGCGGGATCGATGTTTTGCGTCTTCGGGTCGACGTCGGCGAAGACAGGGATGGCAAGCTGATACAGGATCGGGATGACCGTACCGACGTCGGTGATCGGCGACAGAATAATCTCGTCGGCGGGATCGGGGTTGAGGTAGGTGACGGCGACGTGCAGCGCGGCGGTTCCGTTGGCCACGGCCACGGCGGTCTCGACTCCGTACATCTCCGCCCAGCGGCGCTCGAACTCGGACGTCTTCGGTCCGGTCAGGAACGACAGCCGGCCTGTTTCCATCACGTCCCGCAGATGGCGCGTCTCTTCCTCGCCGAACGTCCTGCCGGACGCGTCGCGGAAGCTCGGCAGCGTGCCTTCGATCGCCCGGGGGCCGTTGTTGATCGCAAGTTCTTTCATGACAGGTCCCGACGTTGTTGATTGGCCGGATGCAACCGATCCGGTCCGATAGGCTGGGCGTCTGCTCAAAGCCCCATGAAGTCGGCCATGAGCTGAAGCTGGTGATCGAGCATGTGGCGGCCGAGATGGACGCGGCAGCCCGCTTCCTGCGCCGCGATGAGCAGCACGGTCATTTCGGGCTCCATGATGACTTCGGCGACCACCATGTCGGCGCGGAGCGTCGAGGGATCGATCGGCAGCGGATCGCCGGTCTTCATGCCGAGCGTCGTAGCGTTGACGACGAGGTCATGGCCGCCCGCGTCGCCGGAGCCGAGTGAAACGGACAGACCGGGCCTGAAGGCCTGGAGACGGTCCCGCAGGTCCTCGATCTTGGGCCGGCTGCGGTTGGACAGGGTGATGTGCGAGACACCCGCCTCCGCGAGCGCGAAGGCGACGGCGCTTGCCGCGCCGCCTGCGCCGGCCAGGAAGACCCGCCGTCCCCAAGGATCGACGGCCGCTGCGCGCAGTCCCGCGACGAATCCTATCCCGTCGAGCTGGCCGCCGATCAGCCGGCCGTCGGGCTCGAACCGCAGGATGTTGACGGCGCCCACCGCGGCGGCCTGTGGCGTGACTTCATCGCAGAACTCCATGATCGACTGCTTGTGAGGCACGGTGACGATCGAGCCATCGAGGCTCTTTACCAGCCGCAGCGCCGTCACCACCGCCGCAAGGTCGGCGGGAGCGACGTTGAACGGCACCATGACCGCGTCGCGACCGCGCTCCGCTGCGATCCTGTTGATCGCCGGCGGGGCCTTCACGTGTTCGGTCGGATGGGCCAGGATGCCAAGGACCCGTGTCCTGCCGGTGATGATCCGGCCTTCGCTGTTGTCCGCCATCTTATCTGCCCCACCGGATTGCCAACGGATTCGCCGCGCGCGCGAGTTCCAGCAGGCCCGCCTTCGTTTGCGGCTCGATCTGCGCAAGGGGATGGCGGACCGCGTCGGATGCGATGACGCCTCCTTCCTTCATGACGGTCTTGGCGGCGCGCAGGCCACACTGGCGGTTCTCGTAGTTCACGAGGGGCAGGACCTTCTCGTAAGCGTCCATCGCGCCCTGACGGTTTCCTTCGCGATGCCTGTCGAAGACCGGACGCAGGAGGTCGGGCAGCAGGGCGCTCGACATCACGCCGGTCGCGCCGGCGTCCAGGTCGGCCATCATCGTGATCGCCTCTTCTCCGTCGAAGGGGCCTTCGATCGTGTCTCCTCCGGCCTCGATCAGCTTCCGCAGCTTGGAGGCGGTGCCGGGCACCTCGATCTTGAAATAGCGCACGAGAGGCAGGGTCCGGGCCAACCGCGCCAGGAACTCGACGGAAAGGGTGACGCCGCTGATCGGCGCGTCCTGGATCATGACGGGGATGCCCGCGGCTTCGGCCACGCGCGCGATATGCTCGTAAATCGCGGTCTCGTCGATCTTCGTCACCACGGAACTCGCCCCGTGATAGGGCGGCATCACCATGATGAGCTCGGCGCCGTGCTCCGCGGCATGACGGGCGCGGTCCGCAGCCACCCGGGTGCTGAAATGACTGCAGGTGACCATCACCGGAACGCGTCCGGCGACCTGTTCGAGGCAGAGTTCGGTCAACTGCCGGCGCTCGTCGTCCGACACCAGGAACTGTTCCGAATAGTTGGCGAGGATGCAGATTCCGTCGACCTGCTGGTCGATCATGCAGGCGAGCACGCGGCGCTGTCCTTCAAGGTCCAGGGTGCCGTCCTCGTGAAACGGCGTCGGCGCGACTGGAAACAGCCCCGAATATGTTCTCGCACTCATACTGAAGGATCCTCCTCGAAAAGCCGGCGACGCAAAAGAGCGTTCTTGACTTCCTGAGCGCTATCATAAATGATTTTTGCGCACAATATGCAATATGGATTTCAGATGAGCGACACCAGCCAGCAACGCGCCGCCATCCGTCTGCATGATGCGGACAACGTCATCGTGGCAACCCGTCGCCTGGAAAGCGGAACCGATCTCGGCGAAACCGTCACGCTGGAGCCCGTTCCCAGCGGCCACAAGGTCGCGACGGCAGCCATCGCCCCCGGCGAGCCGGTGATCAAGTACGGGCAGGTGATCGGCGTCGCTTCCCGCTCCATCGAGCCCGGACAGCACGTCCACCTCTCGAATGTGTCGATGCTGGAGAGCAACGTCTCCCATGATTTCGCGGTCGACGGGAACCCGACACCGCTTCTGCCGGCCGAACGCCGCAGGACCTTTGAAGGCTACGTGCGCGAGAATGGGCTCGTCGGGACGCGCAACTACATCGGCATCATCACGTCCGTGAACTGCTCCGCCACCGTCTCGCGCGCCATTGCCAACCACTACAAGACTGTCGGTTTCGGGGGGCGGACCAACATCGACGGCGTGGTGGCGCTGACCCACGGGACGGGCTGTGCGATTCCCACGGATACGGAAGGCTATCTCTACCTGCGCCGGGTCCTGAACGGGTATGCGCGCAACCCGAACTTCGCCGCCGTGCTGATCATCGGCCTCGGATGCGAGACGAACCAGATCAGCCACCTCGTCGACGCATACGAGCTGCAGGACGTGCCGCGGCTGCGCACGATGACGATCCAGCAGGTCGGAGGGACGCGCAAAACGATCGAGGAAGGCATCCGGATCATCGACGGCATGCTGGACGAGATCGACGCGATCAAGCGCCAGACCGTGCCGCTCTCCGGTCTGAAGCTGGCGCTGCAGTGCGGCGGGTCCGACGGCTATTCGGGCATCACCGCAAACCCTGCGCTCGGCTACGCCTCCGACCTGGTCGTTAAGCACGGCGGCACGGCGGTGCTCGGTGAAACACCCGAGATCTATGGCGCCGAGCACCTTCTCACCCGCCGCGCCGCGACGCCCGAGGTTGCCAGAAAGCTCATGGACCGCATCGACTGGTGGCGCGACTACACGGCCAGGAACGGCGCCGATCTGAACAACAATCCCTCCCATGGGAACAAGGAGGGAGGGCTGACCACCATCCTCGAGAAGTCTCTGGGCGCGGTCGCGAAAGGCGGTTCGATGCCCCTGCAGGCGGTCTATGAATATGCCGAGATCATCGACACGCCGGGATTCGTCTTCATGGACACGCCCGGCTACGACCCGGTCGCGGTGACCGGCCAGGTGGCGGGCGGGTGCAACATGATCGTGTTCACCACCGGTCGGGGATCCGTATCGGGATTCAAGCCTGCTCCGTGCATCAAGGTGGCGACCAACAACGCGCTCTACGAGAGAATGAGCGAGGACATGGACCTCAACTGCGGTGGCATCATCGACGGGAGCGACAGCATTTCCGAAGCCGGGGAGCGCATTTTCGAGCTGATCATCGCCGTCGCATCCGGACAGAAGAGCTTGAGCGAGACGTTTGACTATGGTGACAATGAGTTCGTGCCTTGGCAGCTGGGGGCGGTTACATGACGCGTGAAAGGGACGGGCATGTCGCATAGAACGCTCGCCAAGGAGGCGATCGCGGACATCTTGAGAAGGGCCGTGCTCGAGAAGTCGCTGCCTGGAGGCGCTGTCCTTTTGGAGGGACCGATCGCGACGCTGTTCAATTCCAGCCGGACCCCTGTCAAGCAGGCGCTCGCCGCGCTGGAGGCCGAAGGGCTCGTCCGGCGCTTCAGCGGTCGCGGCCTGCTGGCGGGCACGGAGGGAGAGCCGCTCCGGGTCAGTCTCACGCCCGAAATGCTCAATCTCAGCCCGGAGGGGCCCGAGTACCCGAAAACATTCGCCTGGGAGAAGTTCTACTACGACTTCGAGAAAACGGTGATTCTGCATGCGGTCTATGGAACCGCGCACATCAACGAACTGGCCCTTTCCCGCCATTACCGCGTAAGCCGTACGGTCGCGGGAGACATCCTGAACCGCGGCGCCGAAATGGGCATCGTCAGCCGGGACGAGAAGTCCAGGTGGTTCGTCAATCCACTGGACGAGCGGCGCTTCCGCGACCTTTATGAGGTCCGCTGGCTGCTCGAACCCGCAGCGCTGCAGACCGCCGTGGACGAGGTCCCCACCGAGTTCGTGGAGGGACTGCGGTCCCGCATCCTCGCCGCAGGTAAGGACTTTCCGGAAATCGAAGGCGCGCGACTGGACGAACTGGAGAAGGACCTTCACATCGATCTCCTCGGCTGGACGCGCAACGTCGAGATCATGGAGAGCCTGAGGCGCACCCACTGCGTGCTGGTGGCGGGTAAGCATATCCAGCAGGCGATCCGGGGGATGGCGGGCATCGACGCCTTCATGGGCGAACACCTGGAGATTGTCGATGCGGTCCTCCAGCGTGATCCTCAGCTCGCAATGGCCCGCCTGTCGGCGCATCTGCTCGCCTCCAGCCGGAAAGCGGCGGAGCGTATCGAGGCTTTCCGCAACGTGAGCGAAATGAAGGCGGTCAGCTACCTCGTCGGCCAGTAGCGTTTTTGGCGCGCTGACCTCGCCGAATCCGCATCCCGGTGGATGCTGGAGAGTGCTCTTTCGCAAGGTCTCGGCCGGATGCGGATTCCTGCGTGCTCGACACAGGCCCCAGGAATGGACGCGGCTTGTTGCCGGGGTGGAAGGCCGTGAAGGGGAAGGCGCTCGTCGGACCTCACGCTTCGGTCTGCGAAACTCCGCAGAAAGCTCCCGGGCATGGCAGGGATCGGCGTTGCATCGGAGGATAAGAACGGCAAAAGCCAAAAAGCATAAATGATTATTGCATGCATTACGCAATTATGTCACTACGAGGAGTACGCAACGGGAGGGAAAAATGCACAAGGCACGCAAGCCGATGATTTTCAACCTGCTGGCAGGAGCCGTTCTTGCTGCGGTCTCCGGCGTGAGCCAGCCCGCATTCGCGTGGCCCGAAAAGCCAATCACGATGATCATTCCGTTTTCGGCGGGCGGTGGCACGGACGCGACCGGGCGGATGCTTGCCGCCCTGATGGAGAAAGAACTCGGCACGCCCGTCAACGTGGTGAACCGGCCGGGCGGCAACGGTCTGGTCGGGCATTCGGCGATCGCCGCCGCCGCGCCGGACGGATACACCATCGGCGTCGCCACGACGGAATCCATGTCCTACAAACCGACGGGCCTCTCGCAGTTCCGGCCGACGACGGACTTCAGCGCGATCGCCGTCTACAACACCGATGCGACCTCCGTCGTCGTCACGCCCGATTCCAAGTATAAGTCGCTCGCCGAACTGCTCGAGGCCATCAAGAACGGTGAGCAGGTCCGTGTTTCAACGGGCGGCGCGTTCGGCGGCTCCTACCAGATCGCCTTCGGCCTTCTCCTGAAGGACCGCGGGGTGGACCCCATGAAGCCCATCTACGTCAGTTCGCAGGGCTCGGCACCCGGCCTCCAGGAAATGGTCGCCGGCGGCGTTGACGTGACCGTCACGACGCTCGCGGAGGCTGCCTCGCTCATCCAGGCCGGCAAGGTCCGCCCGCTCGCGGTCATCGGCGACAAGCGCAATCCCGGCTATCCCGACGTGCCTTCCACCGCGGAAGCGGTCGGTACGACCGAACTGACATTCAGCTCCTGGCGAGGGGTGATGGCGCCTGCCGGACTGCCCCAGGACGTTGCCGACAGGCTCCGTGCCGCGGTCAAACAGGGAGCTGCGTCCAAGGAGTTCAAGGAGTTCATGGACAACAGGGGCTTCGGCGTCGCCTGGATCGAGGGCGAGGATCTCAAGTCGTTCCTTGCGACCAGCGAAGACGAGATGGCCACGGGCCTGAAGGAAATCGGTCTCGCGAAGTAGCCGCGGCCGCCTGCCCGGACCGGCGGCACGGGGCGTCACTGCCCTGTTCCGCTATGAGGGCGCGTCTCTTCATCTCCAGTCGATTCGTGCGCATCGAAGGAAAGCCTTCCGATGAAATTCAACGACGCCATCATAGCGGTTCTGCTGCTTGTCCTGGCGGTTGCCCTGTTCCTGGGCGCCAGGACCTTGCCCTCTTTGCCGGGGCAGACGGTCGGTCCCGCTCTCTTTCCGATGACCATCGCGGTCGCGCTTGCGCTGACGTCCGTGGCCATTCTGCTGAACGCTGTGTCTTCAGGCCGGATGGAGCCGTGGGTCGTCCTCAACGACGGCATTTTCTCCCCGCGGACGCTTGCCTCCGTGTTGGCCGTTCCCGCTTCCGTCATCGCCTACATGGCCTTCGCCGACGTTGTGGGCTTTCTCGCCGTCTCCTCAGGCCTCCTCTTCGGTCTGATGCTGGTCTTCAGAACGAAGGTCGGCGTTGCGGCGTCGGTGTCGGTCCTCGTTTCGACAGGCTGCTTCCTGCTGTTCCGCAGCGTCCTCATGGTTCCGCTGCCGGAGGGCGCCGTCGAGCGGCTGCTCATGGAGGTGTTCCATGCTGTCTGACGTCCTTGCCAACATCCTCACGACGCAGACGATCGTTGCGATCATCGGATCGGCGATATTCGGCCTCTTCATGGGCGCGATACCGGGCCTGACGGCGACGATGGCGACAGCGCTCCTCGTGCCCGTCACCTTCTTCCTGGACCCGGTTCCCGCCGTTGCGACGATGATCACGGCGGTGGCGGTCGCGATCTTCGCCGGTGACATTCCGGGCTGCCTGCTCAGGATGCCGGGCACCCCCGCCTCGGCGGCATACACCGACGAGTCTTATGTGATGGCCCTGCAGGGCGGCGCCAAAAAGGCGCTCGGCATCGGCCTTCTGTCTTCGGCGTTCGGCGGTCTCTTCGGCACGGCCGTCCTGGTCATGGTCGCTCCGTCCCTCGCCGAATTAGCGGTACGTTTCAGCTCCGCGGAATATTTCTGGCTCGTGGTCCTCGGGCTGAGCTGCGCAGCCGGGATCGGGGCGAACAATCCGCTGAAAGGATTCGCGATGCTGATGCTCGGCTTGGCGATCGCCACGGTCGGCATGAACAACAACGCCGGAATCCCGAGGTTCACCTTCGGGGAGACGGGCCTCCTGGACGGAGTGGCCCTCATCCCGATGATGGTCGGCATGTTCGCGATCTCGGAAATCCTCCGCTATGCGACCAACAGCAGGAGGGACTTCAGCGAACCCATCAAGTCCACGGGAAGCGCGATCCGGGCGTCGGCCGCGATCATCGCGAAATACCCCGTGCAGCTCCTGCGTGGCAGCGCCTTCGGGACCGTCGTCGGAGCGCTGCCGGGCGCGGGGGCGGACATAGCCGCCTGGATGTCGATGGGCATGAGCAAGGCACGTTCAAAAACGCCCGAGAAGTTCGGCACTGGACACCCCGAGGGCCTGGTCGAGGCGGGCGCGGCGAACAACTCGTCGTTGGCCAGCGCCTGGATCCCGGCGCTCGTCTTCGGCATCCCCGGAGATTCCATCACCGCCATCGTCATTGGCGTGCTTTACATGAAGAACCTCAACCCCGGGATGGAACTCTTCACGACGAACGCCGTGCAGCTCTACTCGCTGTTCGCGATCTTCGTCATCGCCAACCTTGTCATGATCCCCGTCGGCTGGGCGGCCATACACGGAGGCAGCGCCATAACGCGGCTTCCCAGACGCGTGATCATGCCGTGCATCCTGATCTTCTGCATCCTCGGAAGCTTTGCCATCAACAACAGCAGCTTCGACATCGCGATCATGCTCTTCTTCGGCGTCTTCGCGTTCTTCCTGGAGGAAGCGGGCTTCCCGATCGCCCCGGCGATCCTCGGAGTGGTCCTGGGGCCGATGCTCGAAAACTACTTCGTGACCACGATGACGAGTTCGGGCGGCGACCTCACCGCGTTCCTGTCGCGCCCCATCGCCGGCACGATCGCGCTCCTCGTCGTGTGTGTCTGGGCCATCCCGCTGCTCCGGCTGTTCCGCTCGAGGCAGTCGGTTCCCGTCGTGACGAGCTGAACCGGAACATTCAAATGAACATCAAGCATCACTACGATCCCGCCGCCCTCAGGACCTTTGCGAAAGGTCTCCTTGCCGCCAAGGCCGTGGATCCCGTCATCGCGGAAACCGTCGCTGACGTGCTCGTCGAAGGCGACCTTCTCGGCCACAGCACCCACGGTCTCGCACAGCTCTCCAGTTACCTCGGCAGCTTGGAGAAGGGGACGATGAGAGCATCGGGTACGTATGACGTCGTCAGCGACTTTCCGGCAGCCACGACGTGGGACGGGCTCTGGCTGCCCGGCCCGTGGCTGACGAAGTTGGCGTGCGACGAAGCGAGCCGGCGTGCCAGAACCTTCGGGACGGGTACGGTCGTCATCCGCCGTGCTCACCATATCGCGTGCCTTGCCGCATATCTCGAGCCCATCACGTCGGATGGCTTGGTGTGCATCATCCAGAGCTCGGATCCTGCCGTCAGGGCCGTCGCCCCGCATGGCGGAACCAGGCCTGTCCTGACACCGAACCCCATCGCGATGGGCATCCCGACGGACGGCGATCCGATCCTCATCGACGTCTCGATGTCGATCGCGACGGTCGGAATGGCGAGGCGGCTTATCGCATCCGGGGAAAAGGCCCCTTTCCCTTGGCTTATCGACGGGAAGGGCGAAGCAACCGACGATCCGAACGTGCTCGACGATGATCCGCAGGGCAGCCTGATGCTGCTCGGAGGCCTTGAATCCGGCCACAAGGGGTTCGGCCTCGCTCTCATGGTGGAAGCCCTCACGAGCGGACTGGGCGGTCACGGCCGAGCCGACAGGCCTGAAAACTGGGGCGCGTCCGTGTTCGTCCAGGTGCTCGATCCCGAAGCTTTCGGAGGCAGGGAGGCCTTCATCCGGGAAACCAGCTACACGGCAGGAGAATGCGTTGCAGGGCCGTCCCGGCAGGAAGCGAATCCGGTGCGGATGCCGGGCTCCGCCGGTCTGCGGCGCAAGCGGACCGCAATTGCGAACGGGCTGGTTCTGGCTCCCGGCATCGTGGATGCTTTAATGCCATGGGCCGATCGCCTGGGCGTCCCGATGCCAGCCGCCCTGCCGACATGAGATCCTGCGGATCCGCGAGCGCGTGGTCAGGCGACGGTCAACGCCCCCTGACCAAGATAGCGCGGCCGCGTGCTCTGCAACATTCATCGGCGAGGTGAGAGGACAGCGCGATAGGTGTCAGCGAAACAACGCCGCCATTATCAACCAAGGACAGCTACGGCCGAGCGGCAGCCGATCTCGCCAAAATGCAGGTCGACGTGGTCGGAACGGATGCGATGGAAGACGCCGGCGATCGTGCGCCGGACACAATCGTTGAAGCCCTCTGCCGAGTTGGCATGCACGCTGCCGTGAACACACTCGCGCTGGGAATGGCAGACCGTGTCATGCGCGCCGAATGCGCCTACACGAACTCCTGCCCGGGGAATGGAAGGCAATCCCCGAGCAGACGAAAGCTGCCTGACCGCGGCACTCACCGGATGCTTTCCGATCTAGTGACGCGGGCCGACGTGGTGGAGGATTGGGCGGGGTTGGACTTCCTTCAGGATTTCCACGCGCTGATGAACGCCGACATGGTCGGCACCAGCCCCGCCAGCGGCTTCAGCGTCCTGGCCGTCCGTCTCAATACCCGCGCACGCCTGTTCATCGAGCCGGACGTCGCCGCCCGCCGCATCCGGCCCTTCGAAGCCTGGACGCCCTGAAGCCTTACGCCCCCGGCCACGAGCGGGACCGGGCAAGCGCTTGCAGAGCGGCGCGGACACGGCCCACGACGGGCGCCCACTCGCCGCGCCGGTCCTGGCGGAACAGGCGCATGGTCGGGTACCACGGCGTGCACAGCCCCCGGTCCAGCCAGCGCCAGTCGGGCGAGAAGGGCAGCACCGTCCAGACCGGGCGGCCGAGCGCCCCGGCCAGATGCGCCGGTGCCGTGCAGGAGCTGATGACGAGGTCGAGCTTCTCCATGATCGCCGCGGTGTCGGCGAAGTCCGCGATCTCCGCGCCGAGGTCGGTGAAGGACGGCGGCAGCGGCCCGCAGGTCTCCAGGTCCTGCCGCCCCGCCCCCTTCTGCAAGCCGAAGAACGAGACGCCCGGCACGTCCAGCAGCGGAAGGAAGGCCTTCAGGCGGGGCGACCGGATGTGGTCGGCCTTGAACCCGGGATTTCCCGCCCAGACCAGCCCCACCCGCAGCCCGCGGGGCGGCTCCATGCGCGTCGCCCAGCGTGTCACCAGCTCCGGCTCGGCGCGCAGATAGGGGGTGTCGGCGGGGATGGTGTAGAGCATGGTGCCGAGCCGGTGCGGAAGGCTGGCCAGGGCGTCGTGCGCGTCGTGCGCCGGCGGCGGGTCGAACCGGCTGACCACGCCCTCGATGCCCGGCATGGCGGAGAGCAGGCGGACGAGCTGGCTGTTGCACTCGATGAGGACGCGCACGCCCCGCGCCTGAAGCCGCGGGGCGAAGCGGG
>NZ_JBHSLC010000051.1:0-31479 GCF_042657465.1 Azospirillum himalayense
CGCCACGGCCTCCGCCGGCTTGCCGCCCTGAAGCGCCAGCGCGCCCAGCAGATGCAGGGCATCGGGGTGACGGGGGTGGTCGGCGAGAACCCGCCGGTACACGCTTTCCGCTTCAGCCAGCCGGCCGGCCCCGTGATGGGCGAGCCCCGCCGCGACGAGCGCGGCCGGGTCGGGTCGATCAAGGGTGGCTGTGGTCGGGAAGGCCATGCGTCCGTGCCTTGTCCGTGCGTTCGGGTGACGGGAGCGATCAGATCTGGATCTGGATCCGGACCGGGGCCGGGTCGTCGGTCGCGACGGACAGGAGCAACCGGTCGCGCCTCGACCAGACCTCAACCTTGGACGACAGAATAGCAGAACGCGGACGCCGATACACAGCGTGCGCCAGTCCGGAAGGGGATCATGTCGGGTCCCCAACCGGATGGAGACGGCGGGCATCCGATGGCGCGTCGTGAGGCCGGCCGGGCGATCACCGCCTACCGCCGGGCGGCATGGCTGAAGCCCGGCATGGGCGGAGCCCACAGCAACATGGCCGACGTGTACCGCGACCTCGGGGAATCGAGCCGCGCCGCGGACGGCTACCGGGCGGCGATCCAGGCGCAGCCCGACCTGCCGCAACCCGTCGTCAACCTTGGCGAGACGCTCAAGGAGCAGGGGCGGATCACCGAGGCCATCGCGGTCTTCCAAAGCGGGATGGAGCGCCACCCCGATCTCGCCCTGCTGCATTCCAACCTGCTGCTCGCCCTGCACTACACGCCCTGGGTGCCGCCCAAGGTCATCGCCCGCGCCCACGCGCATTGGAACGAGCGGCACGCCCGGCCGCTGATGCCGCAGGACCGGCGAGGACGGATACGTCGAGGCGGCGGTCGCCCTGGCCGGCGGCACGGGGCGCCTCGCCGCATTGCACGGCGGCATGAGGGAGCGGATGGAAGGCTCGGCGCTCAACGACCACCGGGGCTTTGCGGCAGCGGTCGAGGCGGCTTACCGCGACATGTGGCGGTCCTGGCTCGCGCGTGGTGTGGAGGGAGCGCCGTCGGAACGCTGAGCGCCGGGCCCATCACCGGCCGGTTCGGCGCCGGACCTCGTCGCGCAGGGCATCCGCCGCCCGGGCGAACACCGGTTCCCAGTCCTGGTCGGGGCCCTGGCGGAACAGGCGCATCGTCGGGTACCAGGGTGTGCGGTCGCCGGAAAAGCCGTAGACCCAGTAGGGAACGTGCTGCACGAGGTTCCAGACCGGCGTGCCGAGGGACCCGGCGAGATGCGCCACCGAACTGTCGGTCATGATGACGAGGTCGAGCTGTTCCAGCATCGCCGCCGTGTCGGCGAAGTCGTCCAGATCGGGACCGAGCGGGGTCACCAGGGAGCCGGCGACGCCGCTGTCGGCGAGTTCGGCCTCGGGCGGCCCCTTCTGAAGGCTGTAGAGCCGGACGCCGGGAACCTCGGCGAAGCGCAGGAACCGGGCGAGGCTGGTGGCGCGCCGGCCGTTGTCGGCGAAGGTCACCCGGCCCGACCAGACGATCCCGACGCGCAGGGTGCCCGGCTCCGGCGCGCCGAGCCGATGGGCGGCCTTCCTGCGGGAGGCTTCCGGGATGGTCAGGCCCACCGGTGGCGGGACCGAGGCCAGCGTGGTGCCGAACAGGCCCGGCAGGCTCATTTGCGACGCCTCGACGTCGAAGGCCGGCGGCGGGCTTCCCGGCTGCAGGACGGCATCGACATCCAACCCCGACAGCACCCGGCGCAGCTCCGGATGGCATTCGTACAGCACCCGGCCACCCCGCGCCTTGACCAGCGGCACGTAGCGCGCCGCCAGGATGGCGTCGCCGAACCCCTGTTCGGTGAACAGGAGCAGGGCGCGCCCATCCAGGGGGCTGCCGTTCCAGGCCCGTTCCGATGGCGGCCGGCCATGGTAGGAGGCCAGCCCGCGCCGGGCCTCGTAGTCCGCGAAACCGTGGACGTAATCGCCGATCTGGAGCCGGGCGAGAGCCCGCTCCCACCGCAGCTCGGCCCACCGCAGCTCGGGCGTGGCGGTACCGCCCGTCGCCGCCCGCTCGATCATCGCGAGCGTGTCCTTGAAGCGTCCCGCCTTGCGCAAGGCCACGGCGTTGTTGAAGAGGAAGGCCGGGGTGTCCGGTTCGAGCCGGAGCGCCTCCGCATGCGCGGTCAGCGCCTCGTCGAACCGGCCGGCCTCGACCAGTGCGTTGCCCAGATTGCTCCAGATGCCGGCGTTCGCCGGTGCGACCTCCAGGCCGCGCCGGTGGCAGGCGATGGCTCCCTCCAGCTTTCCGGCGCGGCGGAGGAGATGGCCGAGCATGCTCCAGGCGCCACCATCACGGGGATTGGCCGCGAGGACGGCCTCCAGCGTGGTCGTGGCCTGTGCGTGGTTCATCCTCGTCTCCCTGGTGCGCCGTGGCCAGACCTCACGGCCACGCTGCCAGCATAGACCCGTTTGATCGCGCGGCTGTCAACCGCCCGCCCCGGCCGGAGACGGGCAGCCCCACTGATGGCCCCGGAGGAGACCTTGGATGGTCAGTAGGACTTCGGCAGGTCCAGGACATGCTCCGCGACATAGGCGAGGATCAGGTTGGTGGAGACGGGCGCCACCTGATACAGCCGGGTCTCGCGGAACTTGCGCTCCACGTCGTATTCGCTGGCGAAGCCGAAGCCGCCGTGGAACTGCAGGCAGGCGTTCGCCGCCTCCCACGAGGCCTTGGCGGCGAGGTACTTCGCCATGTTGGCCTGCGCTCCGCAGGGCTCCCCGGCGTCGTAGAGGCGGCAGGCCTCGAAGCGCATCAGGTTGGCGGCCTCGACCTCGATGAAGCTCTCGGCAATGGGGAACTGCACGCCCTGGTTCTGGGCGATCGGGCGGCCGAACACCTGACGGTCGCGGGTGTAGTCGCAGACCTTGTCGATGAACCAATAGCCATCGCCGATGCATTCCGCCGCGATCAGCACCCGCTCGGCGTTGAGGCCGGTCAGGATGTACTTGAAGCCCTGCCCTTCCTCGCCGATCAGGTTCTCCGCGGGGATTTCCAGATTGTCGAAGAACAGCTCGTTGGTCTCATGGTTGACCATGTTGCGGATGGGCTGGACGGTCATGCCCTTGGCCATCGCCTCCTTGATGTCGACGATGAAGATCGACATGCCTTCCGACTTCTTGCGCACCTGATCGAGCGGCGTGGTGCGGGCCAGCAGGATCATCAGGTCGGAATGCTGGACGCGGGAGATCCACACCTTCTGCCCGTTGATGACGTAGCGGTCGCCCTTCTTCTCCGCCCGGGTCTTGATGCGGGTGGTGTCGGTGCCGGTGGTCGGCTCGGTGACGCCCATCGACTGGAGGCGCAGTTCGCCCGCCGCGATCTTCGGAAGGTAGCGGCGGCGCTGCTCCTCCGAGCCGTGCCGGACCAGCGTGTTCATGTTGTACATCTGGCCATGGCAGGCGCCGGAGTTGCCGCCCGAGCGGTTGATCTCCTCCATGATCACGGAGGCTTCGGTCAGGCCGAGGCCCGAGCCGCCGTATTCCTCCGGAATCAGGGCGGCCATCCAGCCGGCCTTGGTCAGCGCGTCCACGAACGCCTCGGGATAGCCGCGCTCCTCGTCGATGCGGCGATGGTACTCGCTGGGGAATTCGGCGCACAGCGCGCGCACGGCGTCGCGGATCTCGTCGAAGCCCTGACCGATGCTGGTCTTCATGTCTCGTCACCCTGCATTTTTCGTTGTAGCGGCGCTGCGCGCCAGGATGGCCTTCGCCCGCTCGGCGACGGGACGGTCGACCATGCGCCCATCCACCTGTACGGCGCCGCGCCCCGCCGCCTGGGCCTCGTCCCACGCCGCGACCACCCGCCCGGCCCAGGCCACGTCGGCGGCGGAGGGGGCGAAGACGTCGCGGACGACGGGCAGCTGGGCCGGATGGATGCACAGCGCGCCGGTCATGCCGACGGCCCGCGCCTGCGCCACCATGGCGCGGTAGGCGTCGAGGTCGCGGAACTCGGCCAGCGAACCGGGCAAGCCGATCGCCGCGATGCCGCGGGCGGCGGCGGCCAGCGCGATCTGCCGGCACGGCAGGGCGAGCAGCGCCTCGGTCGGCTCCACCCCCAGCGTCAGCGCAAAATCCTCGCTGCCCAGCGCCAGCGCCGCCACCCGCGGAACGGCGGCGATCCCGGCCAGCCGCCCCAGCCCCAGCGGGCTTTCGATGAGGGCGACGAGGCCGATGGCGCCCGGCGTCAGGCCGCGCTCCGCCTCCCACTCCGCGATCATCGCGGAGAGGACGCGCAGCGCCCCGGCGTCCTCGGCCTTGGGCACCACCAGGGCGGTTACGCCGGGGCGCACCGCGGCCTCCAGATCGGCGACGGCGTCGCGCCAGCCGCTGTTGATCCGCACCAGCACCGGCACGCCGAGCCCGTGCAGCCGGTCGATCGGCGCCGGGAGACCACGTCGGGCCTCCGGCTTGCCGGCGGGCAGGACGGCGTCCTCAAGGTCGAGGATGAGGGCATCCGCCCCGCGCTGGTGGGCCTTCTCCAGCAGCTTCGCGTTGTCGGCGGGGACGAAGAGATAGGATTGATACGGCAGGGACATCAGACGTTTCCTCCAACCGTGCCGCAATGCGCCGCCGTCATGACCGTTCGGCCTCCAGCTCGGCGGACATGGCAACGAAGCCCTCGTGGTCGGTCACCCACAGCGTGGCGCCGGTGGCGGTCGGGGCGCCGCACAGGGTCAGCGGATGGATGTCGAACAGCGGCCGCTTCGCCCGGAAGCGGAAGCCGGTCACCCGAGCGCCCGGATTCTCGCGCAGGAACAGATCCATCAGCATGGTGGCGCTGAGCGGGCCGTGGAACACCAGCCCCGGATAGCCCTCGACGTCGCGGCAATAGTCGCGGTCGTAATGGATGCGGTGGCCGTTGAAGGTCAGGGCCGAGTAACGGAACAGCAGCACCGGGTCGGGCTGGATGCGCCGCTGCCACACCGCCTCGCCGGCCGGACGCTCGCCGGGAACAGGAGCGTCGCCGGGCTTGGCGGCCTCGCGGTAGACGATGTCGTGGAACTCGGTGATGGCGACGCCGGCGGCGGTGCTGATCTCGTGCCGGACCTTCACGAAGACCATCCGGCCCGACCGGCCCTCCTTCGGGGTGACCTCCTCGATGGTCGAGCGGCGGGTGATCGCCTCGCCGCTGCGGATGGGGCGGTGGAAGGTCAGGGTGTCGCCGGCCCACATCCGGCGGGGCAGCTCCACCGGCGGCAGGAAGCCGCCCTTGTGCGGGTGGCCGTCCTCGGCGATGTCGCGCTGCAGCGCCTTCGGCAGGAAGTACAGCCAATGCCCCAGCGGCGGCACCTCGCCCGCCGGCCAGGGCGGGTTGTCGTGGTCGAGCGTCGCCGCCAGACCGGTCAGCGCCACCGGCGCCGCGACGTCCTCGGCGCTTTCCGACCGGCCGATCCAGTCGCGCAAATGGTCCATGTTCATGCTCCCCCCTTATTGTTCGAAGACTTCACGCCGGACGGCGTCGGTTCGAAGATCTCACGCCGGACGGCGTCGGTGTGCTGGCCCAGCGCCGGAACGGCGCCGGAGGCGTAGGGTCGGCCGCGCACCTGCACCGGCGGCGCCACAACCTCGACCGGTCCGCCCGGCGTCTCGGCGGTCACGCGGCGCAGCTGCGCGTGGGTGGACAGGTCGGCCACCTCGTTCAGCGAGCCGAAGGCGGTGCGCGCCCGGTTCAGCCGGCGCACCGCCTCGGCGTGGTCCATGGTCCGGAAGATGGCGGCGACGAGGCCGTCCAGCTCCGGGCGGTTGGCGACGCGGCGGTTGTTGGTCGCGAAGCGCTCGTCGGTCGCCAGCTCCGGCCGCAGCAGAACGTCGGCGCAGAAGGCCGCCCATTCGCGCTCGTTCTGGATCGACAGCACCACCTGCCGGCCGTCGGCCAGGGCGAAGGCGGAATAGGGGGCGATGCTCGGGTGCATCAGCCCGACCCGACCCGGCGCCTTGCCGCCATGGTCGTGGTGCATCAGCGGCACCATCATCCATTCCGCCAGTGAATCGAACAGGGAGACGGCCACCGCCGACCCCTCGCCGCTGCGCTCGCGCTCCAGCAACGCCTGGAGGACGCCGGTGTAGGCGTTCATACCGCAGGCGATGTCGGCCACCGACACGCCGACGCGCCCCGGCTGGTCCGGCGACCCGGTGATGGAGGCCAGCCCGGTCTCGCTCTGCACCAGCAGATCGTAGGCTTTCATGTCGCGGTAGGGGCCGTCGTCGCCGTAGCCGGAGATGTCGCAGGTGATCAGCCGGGGATGGCGCCGCCGCAGGGCGTCCGAGCCGAAACCGGCCCGCTCCGCCGCGCCGGGCGCCAGATTCTGCACGAAGACGTCGGCGCGGGCGATCAGCCGCTCCAGCAGCTCGGCGTCCTCGGGCTTCTTGATGTCGAGGACGACCGACTCCTTGCCGCGGTTGAGCCAGACGAAATAGGAACTCTGCCCGTGAACCACGGCGTCGTAGCCGCGGGCGAAGTCGCCCTCCGGCCGTTCGATCTTGACCACCCGCGCCCCGGCGTCGGCGAGGCGCGACGTGCAGAGCGGCGCCGCCACCGCCTGCTCCAGCGACACGACCAAAAGTCCAGACAGAGGTCCAGACGGGGGTAAAGTCATTCCGCGAAGCCTCCGCTGTGGGCCTGGGCCGATTGTCCGTGACCGGGATGGTAAACAGCCGGACCGGCCCCGATCCAATACAGATGGGGCATGCATCGCATAACGAAGCGCTATGAGGCCGAGGCGGCTATGAGGACGCCGCCTCTTCGTCCAGCAGGAGGGTGCCGGGCCAGTCGCCGCCGCCGACCAGATCGCGCACCACCCGCAGAAAGGTCTCGCGCACCGCCGCCGCGGCCTCGGTCACCGGGGCACCGCGGGGGCGGCAGAGATGGACCGAGCGGCGCAGCGACGGCGAGACGATCAGCCGGGCGGAGACCTGACCCGCCCGCCATTCCTCCATCACCGCCGAGATCGGCAGGACCGAATAGCCCACCCCCTTGGCGACCAGCGCCTTGATCTGAGGAAGTCCGTTGATCTCCACCGCCACGGTGACGATCGTGCAGGTCTCGCGCGCCACCCGTTCAATGCGGTCGCGCAGATTGTGCGGACGGCTCGGCAGGATCAGGTCCTTGCCGGCCAACTCGTCGAAGGCGATGGCGCCGTCCTCGCCGCCCGGCGGCCCGATCAGGTAGAGATCCTCGCGCACGAGCGATTCGGCCAGCAGCGTGCGCGACCGCGTCACGTCGTAGATGCAGCCGAAATCCAGCCGGTCGTCGTTCAGCCATTCCAGGATCGTCCCGCTGAAGGACTCGACGACCCGCAGCGACACCTGCGGCAGCTCGGCGCGGACCGCCTGCACCAGGGGAACCGCCGCCACCAGCGCCACCGACGAGGTGAAGCCGACGGTCACCAGCCCGCTCGGCGTGCCCGAGCAGTTGCGCACCTGCTCGGTCGCCTGGGCGACGTGGCGCAGGATGATCTCCGCATGCTCGTACAGCCGGGTGCCGGCGGCGGTCGGCTTGACCCCGTGGACGCCGCGGGTCAGCAGCTTGACCCCGAGGCCCGCTTCCAGATTGCGGATGTTGTGGCTGAGGGCCGGTTGGGCGACGTTCAGCTTCTGAGCCGCGGCCGTGAAGGAGCCTTCATCGACGATGCCGATGAAATACCGCAACTGACGCAGATCCAACGCTCACCTTCCTTTGCCTACCCTTTGCCCGCGGAGGCGATGAGCCCCCAGCGTCGCGCAATCATGTCGGTGCGTCGCAATCGGATCAAGGCGGGTGGATGAGGAAGCGCCGGGCAAACCCGGTTCAACCGCCCGCAAGGCCGCTGCGTTCCATTGACCCGTTTCATAAGCCTTATCGCAGACCGGCGGGTAATCGCCGGACCGGCACGGCCTAGCTTTTCCCCATCCGCACAAGCGGATGAGCCGTCCGCACGCCCGCGCCCCGCCCCGCCCCAACCCAAGGGGGGCGCCGGGATCACAGCCAGGAAGGGAAGAGGATTTCACCGATGCACCATTCCGGCGACCTCGACATGACGCGGCGCGGCCTCCTGCTTGGGACCGCCGCCACCGCCGCGCTGACGGCGGCGCCGTTCCGGGCGCCGGCGCGGGCGGCCACCGTTGGAGAGACCGCCATGCCACCCCCCGCGACCGGAGCCGACACACCGTCCCTGTCGCCCGTCCTGTCCAAGGTCACCTTCACCGTGAACGGGCAGCGCCGCGACCTCGAACTCGACACGCGGACGACGCTGCTCGACGCGCTGCGCGAGCATCTGCACCTCACCGGCACCAAGAAGGGCTGCGACCACGGCCAGTGCGGCGCCTGCACGGTGATGGTGGACGGGCAGCGCATCAATTCCTGCCTGACGCTCGCCGTGATGCACGAGGGCGGCAGCGTCACCACCATCGAGGGACTGGGCCTGCCCGGCAAGCTGCACCCCATGCAAGCCGCCTTCGTGGAGCATGACGGCTACCAGTGCGGCTACTGCACGCCGGGCCAGATCTGTTCGGCGGTGGCGATGCTGGACGAGATCAAGGCCGGCGTCCCCAGCCACGTCACCGCCGACCTCAACGCCGCGCCCCAGGCTACGGTCGACGAGTACCGGGAGCGGATGAGCGGCAACATCTGTCGCTGCGGCGCCTATTCCAACATCGTCGATGCGATCTCGGACGTCGCACGGAGGGAGGCATGAGACCCTTCACCTACGAGCGGGCGGACTCCCCCGCCGCCGCGGCCGCCGCGGTCGAGCGCCGGCCGGGCGCCAAATTCATCGCGGGCGGCACCAACCTGCTCGACCTGATGAAGCTGGAGATCGAGACGCCGGCCCATCTGATCGACGTCAACGGGCTGAAGCTCGATACGCTGGAAGCGACGCCGGACGGCGGGCTGCGCATCGGCGCGCTGGTGCGCAACACGGATCTCGCCGCCGACCAACGGGTGCGCCGTGACTACGGTGTGCTGTCGCGGGCGCTGCTCGCCGGGGCGTCGGGCCAGCTGCGCAACAAGGCGACGACGGCAGGCAACCTGCTCCAGCGCACGCGCTGCCCCTACTTCTACGACACCGCCCAGCCCTGCAACAAACGCCAGCCCGGCAGCGGCTGCGCCGCCATCGGCGGCTACAGCCGGCAGCTCGCCGTGGTCGGGTCGAGCGACGCCTGCATCGCCACCCACCCCAGCGACATGGCCGTCGCCATGCGCGCGCTGGACGCCACGGTGGAGACGGTGCGGGCCGACGGGACGACGCGGACGATTCCCATCGCGGAGTTCCACCGGCTGCCCCGCGACACGCCGCACATCGAAACGGCGCTGGTGCCCGGCGAACTCATCACCGCGGTGACGCTGCCCAAGCCGGTCGGCGGCACCCACGTCTACCGCAAGGTGCGCGACCGTGCGTCCTACGCCTTCGCGCTGGTCTCCGTCGCAGCGGTGGTGCAGCGCGACGGCAGCGGCCGGGTGGCGCTGGGCGGCGTGGCGCACAAGCCGTGGCGCGTCGAGGCCGCCGAGGCCGAGATACCGCGCGGCGCCAAGGCGGTGACCGCCGGGCTGCTCGCCGATGCGAAGCCGACGCACGACAACGCATTCAAGCTGACCCTGGTCGAGCGGACGCTCGCCTCGGTGCTGGCCGAGGCGAAAGGCCAGGGAAAGTGAAAGGCTGGACACCATGAAGTTCGACACTCCCGCGGCCACCAACCCGATCGACCAGCTCAAGGTGGTGGGCAAGCCGACCGACCGCATCGACGGCCCGCTGAAGACGACGGGAAAGGCCACCTACGCCTATGAATGGCACGACGTGGCGCCGAACGTCGCCTATGGCTGGGTCATCGGCTCGGGCATCGCCAAGGGGCGCATCGCGTCCATGGACCTGGAGGCGGCGCGGAAGGCCCCCGGCGTCGTCGCCATCGTCACGGCGGAGAACGCCGGACCGCTCGACAAGAGCAAGCGCAACACCGCGACCCTGCTCGGCGGGCCGGAGATCGAGCATTACCAGCAGGCCGTCGCGCTGGTGGTGGCGGAGACCTTCGAGCAGGCGCGCACCGCGGCGGGGCTGGTGCGCATCGACTACGCGCCGGCGGACGGCGCCTACGATCTGGCGGCGGTCAAGGACAAGGCGGAGAAGACCAAGGACGGCGATTCGGTGGTCGGCGATTTCACGGGCGCCTTCGCGGCGTCTCCGGTGAAGCTCGACGAGACCTACACCACGCCGGACGAGAGCCACGCGATGATGGAGCCGCACGCGACCATCGCCGCCTGGGAGGGCGACCGGCTGACCGTCTGGACGTCCAACCAGATGATCGACTGGATGGTCACCGACCTGTCGGCGACGCTGAAGATGCCGAAGGACAAGGTGCGCGTCATCTCCCCCTTCATCGGCGGCGGCTTCGGCGGGAAGCTGTTCCTGCGCGCCGATGCGCTGCTGGCGGCTCTGGGCGCGCGGGAGGCCGGGCGTCCGGTCAAGGTCGGGCTGTCGCGGCCCCTGATGATGAACAACACCACGCACCGCCCCGCCACCATCCAGCGCGTCCGCATCGGCGCCACGCCGGACGGCACGATCACCGCCATCGCCCATGAGAGCTGGTCGGGCAACCTGCCCGGCGGCTCGGAGGAGACGGCGAGCGACCAGACGCGGCTGCTCTACGCCGGGGCGAACCGGCTGATCGGCAACCGCATCGCCACGCTCGACCTGCCCGAAGGCAACGCCATGCGGGCGCCGGGCGAGGCGTCGGGCATGATGGCGCTGGAGGTCGCGATGGACGAGATGGCGGAGAAGCTGGGCATGGACCCGGTTGAGTTCCGCATCCGCAACGACACCCAGACCGACCCGGCCGACCCCAACCGGCCCTTCTCGCAGCGCCAGCTCGTGCAATGCCTGCGCCTTGGGGCGGAGCGCTTCGGCTGGGCCAAGCGCAACCCGCAGCCGGGACAGGTGCGCGACGGGCACTGGCTGGTCGGGCTGGGAATGGCGGCGGCCTTCCGCAACAACCTGCTGACCAAGTCGGCGGCGCGGGTGCGGCTGGACCAGCGCGGGATCGTCACGGTCGAGACCGACATGACCGACATCGGCACCGGCAGCTACACCATCATCGCTCAGACCGCGGCGGAGATGATGGGGGTCGGGCTGGACAAGGTGGCGGTGCGGCTCGGTGATTCGAGCTTCCCGGTGTCCGCCGGGTCGGGCGGCCAATGGGGCGCCAACAACGCCACCGCCGGGGTCTACGCCGCCTGCGTGAAGCTGCGCGAGGCGGTGGCCCAGCGGCTCGGCGTCAACTCCGCCGACGCGCGGTTCGCGGATGGGCAGGTCGTCGCCGGCAACCGCAAGGTCCCGCTGGCCGAAGCGGCGGGCGCCGACGGCCTGTCCGCCGAGGACGGCATCGAATACGGCGACCTCGACAAGAAATACCAGCAATCGACCTTCGGCGCCCATTACGTGGAGGCCGCGGTGGATTCGGCGACCGGCGAGATTCGCGTGCGGCGGATGCTGGCGGTCTGTGCGGCGGGCCGCATCCTGAACCCGAAGTCAGCGCGCAGCCAGGTGATCGGCGCCATGACCATGGGCGTCGGCGCCGCGCTGATGGAGGAACTGGCGCTCGACAAGCGCGCCGGCTTCTTCGTCAACCACGACCTCGCCGGTTACGAGGTGCCGGTCCACGCCGACATCCCGCACCAGGAGGTGATCTTCCTCGACGAGACCGACCCGGTCTCCTCGCCGATGAAGGCCAAGGGGGTGGGCGAGCTGGGCCTGTGCGGGGTGGGCGCCGCGGTCGCCAACGCGGTCCACAACGCGACGGGCCTGCGGGTGCGCGAATACCCGATCACGCTCGACAAATTCCTGGACCGGCTGCCCGCCATGGGGTGAGAGGCGGCGGACTGACGCGTGCCCGGCCCGGCTGAACGGTCGGCTCGGAAGATGCTTCCGCAACGAGCGGCAGAGTTTGGGGCAAGCCTCGAACTCTGCCGCTTCTTTTTCAAACGTCCCATGACGGTCAACGGACCCCGAACCCGCCCAGCGCCGTTGCACCCTTGTCCCCAAAGCGCCATAGAACACGCCCGCCATCATATCCACGTATGGCGCACATCAGGCTGAGGGAGCAGGCATGGCACGACGGAGAGGCGGAGCACCGCGGGGAGGCCGGAGGGGCCGTCCCCTGACGCTGGGCGGGCTGGTCGCCGTCCTGCTGGTGCTGGCCGCGGTCTATGCCGCGGAACGCTTCCATCTCGTCCCGCCCGGCACGCTGGATTCCATTTTCGGTGAGGAGAAGGCTCAGCGCCCCAATCCCAGGCCCATCCCCCGCCCGGTGCCCGACGCCAGCATCGACTACGCCGCCGTCACTGCCCAGCTCGACCGCATCCGAGTGGAGGAGGAGCGCCGCCGCGGCTATGTGCGGGAGGAGTGGCCGCACTGGCTGACCATCGACTCCAAATGCCTGAACACGCGCGAGCAGGTGCTGATCCGCGACTCCGCGAAGCCGGCGACGCTGTCGGCCAACGGCTGTTCGGTGCTGTCCGGCGTGTGGAACGATCCCTACACCGGCGAAACCTTCACCGAACCGAAGCAGGTGGACATCGACCACCGCGTGCCGCTGGAGGAGACCTACGCCAGCGGCGGCTACGACTGGCCGCGCGAGAAGCGCGCCGCCTACGCCAATGACCTGAGCGACCCGCTGACCCTCGTCACTGTCTCGGCGGCGGCCAACCGCGCCAAGGGGTCGAAGGGGCCGGAGGACTGGCTGCCGCCGCGCGACGCGTACATCTGCGCCTATGTGGCGGGCTGGATTGCCGTGAAGGCGCGCTGGGAACTGACCATGGACGAGCGGGAGCGCGTCACCGTCGGCAACATCCTCTCCGATTGCCGCCGCACCGCGGTGGGGGCACGGCCGGCCCGCTGACCGGCCTTTCCAACACTTCCATGCCCCGGTATGCCTCGTCCGCTGCCAATGTCACTTTTGAAACCTGGCCGAAATTGGTAGAACCTTCGTAAGCGGTCTTCCTGACGGAACGGCGGCGGGGCGTTGAAGGGAGTGGCCGGGCGTCATGGCGAGGGAACGCGGTCTGCGGACGACGGTGGCTCTGACCGGCGCCGTTCTTGTCCTTGGCGTCTCCGTCGTGCTGGCGGCACTGACCGGCCTGCGCTCCCGCGAGCGGATCGAAAGCGAGATCGGGCACTCGCTCGCCGAGGCCGCGCACAACATGGCCGACCGGCTGGACCGCTCCATGTGGTCGCGCGCCAGCGAAATCGGCATGCTGGCCAAGCTCGGCATCACGCCGGCCATGGACGATCCGGTCCGGCTGCGCTGGCTGTTGGAGCAGTTCCAGGGCTTCTTCCCGACCGTCTCCTGGATGGGGGTGACCGACACCAAGGGCAAGGTGCTGGCCGCCACCGGCGGCTTGCTGGACGGCGTGGACATTTCCAAGCGCCCGGTGTTCCAGAACGGACAGAAAACGCAGTTTGTCGGTGACGTGCACGACGCGGTGATGCTGGCCTTCCTGCTGCCGAATCCGACGGGCGAGGCCATGAAGTTCGTGGACATCTCCACCCCCGTGCACAACGAGCGGGGCGAGGTCGTGGGCGTGTTGGCCACGCATCTGAGCTGGGAATGGACGCGCGAGATCCGCCGCTCCCTGATGGACACCATGCGGGGCCGCGCGGAACTGGAGTTGATCGTCGTCGCGGCGGACCGCACGGTTCTGCTCGGACCCCGCGAACTGCTCGGCACCCCCCTGGACATCGAGGCGGTGCGGAGCGCGCAGAAAAACGAAAGCGGCTGGATCGTGGAACGCTGGCCGGACGGGCAGCGCTACCTGACCGGCTACGCCTACGGCAACGGCTACCTGGACTATCCGGGGCTGGGCTGGAGCGTGGTGGCCCGCCAGCCGCTGGCCGTCGCCTACGCCCCCGCCACCGCCCAGATGGTCGAGACGGCGCTGGCCGGCGGCGCCATGGTGCTGCTGTTCAGCGCGCTCGGCTGGATGGCCGCCGGGCGGGTCACCCGGCCGCTGCGCCGCATCGCCCAGGCGGCGGAGCGCATCCGCAGCGGCGAGCGCGGGGCGGAAATGCCGGTGCTGGCCGGCAGCGCCGAGATCACCTCGCTGTCGGCAACCTTGCGCGATCTGGTGGACGGGCTGACCCACCGCGACGCCGCCCTGGTTCGGCTGGAGGACATCGCCTATCAGGACCGGTTGACCGGCCTGCCGAACCGCCGCTATTTCGAGCAGTATGTGGAGGCCACGACCGCCGGCAACGGCTCCGCCGCCTTCCTCTACATCGATCTGGACGGCTTCAAGCCGGTGAACGACCGGCTGGGCCACGACGCGGGCGACCTCGTGCTGCGTCAGGTGGGGGAACGGCTGGCCGCCTGCTTCCGCGGCGACGACGTGGTGGCCCGGCTGGGCGGCGACGAGTTCGCGGCGGTGCTGCCGCAGCGCGCCGGTGCCGAGCCGCCGGACCTGGACGGGCTGGCCCGCCGCATCATCGAGGCGGTGAACGAGCCCGTCAGCATCCAGGGCGAGGCGGTGCGGGTCGGCTGTTCGCTCGGCATCGCGCTGTGGCCCGAGGATTCGCCCGACGTGGCGGAAACCCTCCGGCGGGCCGATCAGGCGCTCTATCAGGCCAAGCGCGCCGGGCGCAACCGCGGCATCCGCTGGACGGCCGACCTGCCGCCCGCCCCTGCCGAAAGCCAGGGCATAGCCGCGGAGGCGACGAGGAGCGCGGCGTCCTAGGCCCCGCGGCCAAGCCTCCGCCAAGCGGGGAACCGCGTCCGGCGGGTGTCCGGCCAGCGGTGGGTAAAGCCGTTGCACGCTGGAGCCTTGGGCCTTTTCTGCCGTTTCATGTCCATCGGAGCACGACTCGGACGGCCATGGCGGGAGATTGGAAGATGAGCCTCGACACCAAGGGACAGCGTGCCCGCATGCTGCGTCTGCTCGCCGTCGTCGAGCATTACGAGCGCAACAGCGCGGCGGGCGCGCAGTTGATGCGGGGCACGCGCTATGAGCTGGCCGTGCAGGCCACCGACGTGAACGGCGACCGCTGCCTGTTCCCCGCCTGCGGCTGCGCCCAGGCCGATTGCTCGCGCCAGCCGCCTGCCGGCCCGCAGCTCAGCTGGTGCGGTCCGCGCGGCGGCTGGAAGATGCGGTGACGGTCCGCGAGGAATAATCAGTAATGGGGCGGGGGCGGCTCGTCCTGCGGCGCACGGGGCACGCCGGATTCCAGCTCCGCGATCCGGTCGCGCAGGCGGCGCATCTGCACCGTCATGAGGTCGATGGTCCGCCCCTGCTCGAACAGGACGGCGGACATCTCTTCAGCCATGCGCTCGTGATGGGCGAGGCGGGATTCCAGCTCGGTCAGGCGGCGTTCGGCGTCGGCGTCCATGGGTGGCCCTGCGGTGTCGCGAAAGGGACAGAGCTTTAGAACCGCTCCGCCGGCCAAGGCAAGATCAATGCGCCACCGATGCAGCCAATATCAATGCAGGCGGCATCAATGCAGCCGGCTGGGGGCGATCACCCAACGCTCGACGATCTGAAGCGCCTGCGGCACGTCCAGTTCCGGATGATGCCAGCGCAGCACCACCGTGGCGGCCTCCAGCGCGTGGCGGTCGGGGCGCCCGCAATCGACCAGCTCGCGGTAGGCGCGCTCCACCACCGGGCGGCAACCGCAGACCGCCGCCTCGCAGGCGGCGAAACGCTCCGCCGGATCGCGCTCCGGTCCGCTTCTCCGCTCCGCTGCCATCAGGCCGTCTCCGGGCCTTTGCGCTGGATGCGGCGCCCGAAGATCTCCAGCCGCTGCCCGATCATGTCGAAGCCGAGATGACGGGCGATGCGGGTGACGGCGGCCTCCAGCTCCGGGTCCTGGAACTCCACCACCTCGCCGGTCTCGATGTCGATCAGGTGATGGTGGTGGTCGCCGCGCGCCTCCTCGTAGCGGGCGCGTCCGTCGCCGAAATCGTGGCGCTGGATGATCCCGATCTCTTCGAACAGCCGCATCGAGCGGTATACGGTCGCCAGGCTGATGCCGGCGTCGATCGCTGCGGCGCGGCGGTAGACCTCCTCCACATCGGGATGATCGGCGGCTTCCGACAGGACGCGGGCGATGATCCGGCGCTGGCCGGTCATCTTCAACCCCCGCTCGGCGCAGGCGCGTTCCAGCCGCGACGGCAGGGCTTCTTCGGGCGTGGTCACGGGGCCGGTCCTTTCCGATGCCTAACCCATGGTCTCCAAGAGATGGAGAGGAAAGCCCAAAAGAACAACGGCCATCCGCAAGACCTGGACGAATGGCCGGGAGGAATGGCCGGCCATAGGCCCATCGCATCGGGCGGAAGGGCTTTCAGGGAGCAGACGGACACCCCCATCTCGCAGTCGCATCACCGCCCGATACCCCGGATGACCCGGACGGGTTCCCCCACCGGGACGCCGCAACCCACCTTCCGCCACCGCGTTTTTTGTCACAGTCGTCCGTACATGAGGCAGACGCCGGAACACAGGACAGATCGGATGAGATCAAAGTTTTCGAGACGTCGATCCAATCCCATTTTTTTCACGTAGCCATTCGAAGCCGCCCCTTCATCAACATCCCCCAGGGAAGACCGAGCCCATGGACATGAGGACTCTTGTTGAGGACGACGGCGACACCATCGACATCACGTTGCAGCCTGTAGAAAATCCCAGCAAACTTGAAGAGCTTTGGTTCGATCTGGAGCGGCGCGCCGACGGGTCCTTCTTCCTGAGCTGGCAGTGGATCGGCAACTGGCTGGCCTCCCTGCCCCGCGGCACGCGGCCCCACGCCCTGGTCGCGCGGCGCGGCGGGCAGGTCGTCGGGCTGGCGCTCCTCTGCCCGCGCACACAGTGGCGCTTCGGTCTGCTGCGCACGCGGTGCTGGCTGCTGCACGAGACGGGGGAGCGGACCTTCGACCGGCTGTTCGTGGAGTACAACGGCATCCTCGCGGACCGGAATTGCGCGGACGCGGTGCTGGCCGCCTGCTTCGACTGGCTGGGGCAGCGCCTGACCAATTGGGACGAGCTGGTGCTGGGCGGGCTGGAGCCGGAGGCGGAAGCAGCGGTGCGGCTCGCCGCGGCCCGGCAGGGCCACGCGTTGCAGGTCCGGGTGGCCGACAGCTGCCAATGGGTCGATCTGGAAGGCGTGCGTCGGCAGGGTGCCGGCTATCTCGCCAGCCTCGGCAAGAACACCCGCGCCGCGGTGCGCCGGGCCATGCGGCTCTACGCCGAGCGCGGCCCGCTGACCTACCGCGTCGCCGCGACGGCGGAGGAGGCGCTGGAGGATTTCCACGCCATGGAGGTCCTGCATCAGGCGAGCTGGAACGCCCGCGGCCAGTCCGGCGCCTTCTCCAACCCGGCCTTCCGCCCCTTCCACGAGCGGCTGATCGCCGGCGGCGTGCCGGCGGGTACGGTGCGGCTGTGCCGGATCAGCGCCGGGGACGCGGTCATCGGCTATCTCTACAACTTCGTCCATCGCGGGCGGGTGATGAACTACCAGGGCGGTTTCGCCTACGAGGCCGACAACCGGCTGAAGCCCGGTCTGGTCGCCCATGTCCTGGCCATCGAGGACACGCTGGTCCGCGGCGAGGACTGCTACGACTTCATGTCCACCCCGGCGGGGCACAAGCCGCTGCTGTCCAACACCGAACAGCCGATGAACTGGATCGCGCTCGGCCCCGACCGGCTGAGCCGCCAGATCGACACCCGCCTGCGCCGCGTCAAGGCGGGTTTGGTCGACCGGATGAGACGGCTGATCCGCAGCCCGCTTCCCCTGATGAACCGCTGACGCCGCCGGAACCGAAGCCGCAACCGCAGGGCCGCCGACCGGGCGGTTGGAGGATGCCGAGAATGAAGAACACCCCCGCCGCCGCCAAAACCGCCGCCGCCAACGCCGCCTTGGCCTGCGTGATGGGCGACATGGACATGGTGCGCCCGCTGGGGCTGGCCGGGCTGCGCTGCGCCGTGGTCACCCATCCCGGCGCCGCCGCCCTGCACTCCCGCTTCACCAGGGACGCCATCCTGTGGGACGACCCGGCGCGCAACCCGGACGGGTTGGTCGAGGTGATGATGGCCTTCGCCAAGGACCAGCCGGAAAAGCCGGTCCTCTATTATCAGGACGACACCCAGCTCCTGCTCGTCTCGCGCAACCGCGACCGCTTGGCCGAGGGGTTCCGCTTCGCCATCGCCGACGCCGAGCTGGTCGAGGATCTGGTGGACAAGGGCCGCTTCCAGGCGCTGGCCGAGCGGCTGAACCTGCCCGTCCCGGCGACCCGCCGCCTCTACCCGACCCGCGAGGCCGCACCCGACGTGGTGGACCTGCGCTTTCCCCTGATCGTCAAGCCGTTGACCCGTCGCCGGGTGTGGGACGAGGCGGACGGCTTCGCCAAGGCCATCCAGGTCGATTCCGCCGAGGAACTGCGCGCCCTGTGGCCGCGGCTGGCGGCGGTCGGGCTGGACCTGCTGGTCCAGGAGATGATCCCCGGCCCGGAGACCCGGATCGAGAGCTACCACGTCTATGTCGACGAGGGCGGCGGCGTGGCCGGGGAGTTCACCGGGGCGAAGATCCGCACCTATCCGCTCGCTTACGGGCACAGCACCGCCCTGACCATCACCGACGCGCCGGACGTGGCGGCGCTGGGCCGCTCGCTGACCGAACGGCTGGGCCTGCGCGGCGTCGCCAAGTTCGACTTCAAGCGCGCCCCGGACGGTTCGCTGCACCTGCTGGAGGTCAACCCACGCTTCAACCTGTGGCACCATCTGGGGGCGGTGGCCGGGGTCAACCTGCCGGCGCTGGTCCACGCCGACCAGCTCGGCCTGCCGCGCCCGGCGGTGGGCAAGGCGCGGGCCGGGGCGCGCTGGTGCCACATCACCAAGGACCGGCTGGCCGCCAAGGACAGCGGCCTGTCGATGGCCGCGTGGTTGCCCTGGGTGCTGGGCTGCGAGGCCAAGGCCATCGCGCTCGACGACCCGATGCCCTTCCTGCACAACCAGCTCGCCCGTTTCCTGCCGTCCCGTGCGCACCACGACGCGTCCGGCGGCGCGATGAAGGCCCAGTGAGGGTGCCGCGGCGATGAGGATCGGCATCCTGTCGGACATCCACGCCAACCGTGAGGCGTTGGAGGCCACGCTGGCCGACATGAGCGGCGCCGGGGTGGAGCGCGTCGTCTGCCTGGGCGACGTGGTGGGCTACAACACCGACCCGTCGCCCTGCATCAGGCTGCTGCGCGAGGCCGGGGCGGTCTGCGTCGCCGGCAACCACGACCGCGCGGTGACCCGCCAGATCCCCACCGACGGTTTCAGCGTCCGCGCCATCCGGGCCATCGCCTGGACGCGCAAGCGCCTGCCGCCGGAGGACGTCGCGTGGCTGTCCGCCCTGCCGCTGAAGACCAATGTCGGCGACCAGCTCGTCGCCGTTCACGGGGCGCTTCATGTGGACCGGGGCTGCGAGCTGGTCCGGCTGAACAGCGAGGATCGGATGCGGCGCACGGCGCAGGCCCTGCTCGCCCACCCCTCCGGCGCCCGCGTCTGCGCCTATGGTCACACGCACCGGCTCGGCATCCATGAATACCGCAACGGGGAGCTGTGGGAGCACAATCCCGGCAGCGAGGTCGCTCTGCGCGGCGGTTCCTGCTACCTGCTCAACCCCGGCACGGTGGGGGAGCCGCGGAGCGAGGAGCGGCGGGCGACCTGGATGCTGTTCGACACCGGCCGACGGACGGTGAGCGTGCGGCGGGTCGCCTACGACGATCGCGCGGCTTTCGAGAAGACGCGCCGGGCGGGGATCGAACCGCGGCGCCTGCTGTCCATTCCGGCGCCGTTGCGCGCCGCCCTTCAGGGAGGGCTGCGGCGGATGGGGATTTACGAGATGGTGCGGCGGGTCATCAACTCGTGACCCTTCCCCTCATTGAACCGTCGCCAGCATCAGCAGCGACGCGCCGAGCGGCAACAGGGCGAGCAGCAGCTTGAGCATGGAACCGGCCATCGGTGTCTCGTGAGGGGTCTGTGAACGCGCGCGACTGTAGCCGGACGGCGGGCGATTTTCTGTGACAAATCCCACAACCCAGCCATCCCTTCCCGCGTCCTGAAAAATTTTCCTTTTGATCCAATCTCTCGGAAAATCCGTATCAACTCTTTGGTGCTATCGTCGGTTCCGCCGCAGGATGGGCTTTCGGCGACCGGCGGCATCCAACGAGTCTTCGACGATACGGACCGGCGGGAGTGTGGACAATGAATTGGTTCCGAAACGCCAAGGTCGGCCTTCGGCTGATGCTGAGCTTCTCCAGCATCCTGGTGCTGATGGTCGCGCTGGCGGCCATCGCCATCTACAAGGTCAACAGCATCAACGACAGCCTATCCACGATCAACGACGTCAACAACGTCAAGCAGCGCTACGCCATCAACTTCCGCGGCAGCGTGCATGACCGGGCGATCAGCCTGCGCGACGTCACGCTCCTGTCCGACGCCGCGGCGCTGAAGGCCGAACTCGCCACCATCGACCGGCTGGCCGCCGACTACGCACGCTCGGCCGAGCAGATGGACCGCATGTTCGCCGCCGGCACCCACATCACCGCCCGGGAACGGGACATCCTCGCCTCCATCAAGGAGACCGAGGCCAAGACCCTGCCGCTGGCCCGCGGCGTCATCGAGGCGCGCCAGGCCGGCGACAGCGCCCGCGCCGTGAAGATTCTGGTCGAGCAGGCCCGCCCCGGCTTCACCGAGTGGCTGGCCCGCATCAATGCCTTCATCGACCTCCAAGAGGCCGAGAGCCAGGCGGTGGCCAAGCACGCCCGGACGGTGTCTGAGAGCTTCCAGGTGCTGATGATCTCGCTGTGCGCGGTGACCGTCCTGCTCGGCGCCGGACTCGCCTGGTGGTCGATCCTGACGGTGCGGCCGCTGCGCCGCCTGACCGACACCACGCTGAAGCTGGCCGAGGGCGACCTGACCATCGCGGTGCCGCAGGCGACCAGCCGCGACGAGGTCGGCGAGATCATCCGCGCCGTGCAGGTCTTCAAGGACAACATGGTCCGCGCCCGCCGCATGGAGTCGGAGAAGGAGGAGACGGAACGCCGCGCCGAGGCCGAGAAGCGCGAGGCGATGAACGGGCTGGCCGACCAGTTCGAGCGCAGCGTCGGCTCCATCGTCGAGCTGGTGTCCCACGCCGCCGCCGAGTTGGAGGGTGCCGCCCAGACGCTGAACGCCACCATGGAGCGCGCCAACGATCAGGCCGGCACCGTCGCCGCCGCGGCGACCCAGGCGACCGCCAACGTGGAATCGGTGGCCACCGCCTGCGGTGAACTCGCCGGGTCGGTCAGCAGCATCGGCCAGCAGGTCCGCCAGTCCGCCGACATCGCCAACCGCGCCGTCCGCAACGCCGAGGACACCCAGGCCACCGCGGAAGGTCTGGTCAGCACGTCGCAGAAGATCGGGGAGGTGGTGCAGCTCATCAACTCGATCGCCCAGCAGACCAACCTGCTGGCGCTGAACGCGACCATCGAGGCGGCCCGCGCCGGCGAGGCCGGCAAGGGCTTCGCGGTGGTGGCGAGCGAGGTGAAGAATCTCGCCAACCAGACCGCCAAGGCGACGGAGGACATCACCGCCCAGATCGCCGGGGTCCAGGACGTGACCCTGCGCACCGTGCAGTCGATCCGGGAGATCGCCCAGGTCATCGGGGAAAGCAGCCAGATCGCCGACGACATCGCCCAGGCGGTGGAGCAGCAGGGCATCGCCACCCAGGAGATCGCCCGCAACGTCCAGCAGGCCTCGGCGGGCACCGCGGAGGTGTCGGGCGCCATCGTGCAGGTCAGCGGCGCCGCCTCGCAGGGCGGGACCGCGGCGGGCCGCGTGTTGGGCAGCGCGCAGGAGCTGAGCCGGTCCGCCGCCCGCCTGCGGACGGAGGTCAGCGGCTTCCTCTCGAAGGTCCGCGCGGCGTAACGAGGCGCATTATTCCCTCTCCCCTCCGGGGAGAGGGTTAGGGTGAGGGGGTTGCGCGTGGCGCCACGTCCGGCACAAGCGCATCCCCCTCACCGGCCCTTCGGGCCACCCTCTCCCCAGAGGGGAGAGGGCTATATCAGACCTCACGCCGGATAACGGTCCTTGTACTTCACGATGACGTACAGCGCGTGGATCATGCCCGGAATGTAGCCGAGCAGGGTCAGCAGCACGTTGATCCAGAACTGGGCGCCAAACCCCACCTGGAGGAAGACGCCGACGGGCGGCAGCAGAAGCGCCAGGATGATGCGTATGATGTCCATGCCACGATAACGCTCCCGCCCCGCCCCAGGTTCCCTCTGCTCGTCGCGATCCTCAGCCCAGCAGGCCGATCTGGTCGAAGGGCAGAGGATCGAACCCGTGCTGGTACACCGCGGAGCCGGCGGCCGGCGCGAAGTTGTCGTGCGCGGCGTCGGTGAATTGCGGGTCGAAGGTGAAAGACCCCTTGTCGTAGCCGGCCGCCTGCCACTGCGCCAGCGTGCCGGTGGCGCCGTTCGCCATCACCTGCGGCCAAGCCTGGAACAGCGCCTCGTTCGGGTCGAGGTCGGCGTAGAAGTTGCCGGTGAAGGTCCCCGCCGTCTTCGGCCCGTCAAGGGCCACCGCCCGCCCATCGCCGGCGTCCACGATGTTCTGGGTGATGGTGTTGTTCGCCATCGGCGTGCCCTTCCAGCCGCCCCAGCCGACGCTCTGCTGCAGACCGATCTGGGTGCCCAGATTGTCGGCCAGGATGTTGTCGGTGACCGTGTTGCTCCAGCCGCCGTGCAGGAAGATGCCGCCGACGTTGTCGTGGACGACGTTGCCCTTCACCGTGGTGCCGCTGGTCCAGTCGTCCAGATAGATGCCCCAGCTCACCAGCTTCGTCGGGTCGAGGAAGGTGGAGGAGACCTTGCCGTCCCAGGTCACGTTGCCGAAGGCGGTGGTGCCCGACACCTCGTTGTAGGCCACCGTGTGGCCGGCCAGATCCTGCTGGCGGTTGATCAGGTAGATGCCGCCGCCGTCGCTGGTCTCCTGGTTGGCGCCGACGATCTTGTTGTGGGTGATCGTCGCCCGGTAGGTGGCGTCGCCCGAGGCCTGGACGGAGCCGACCGCGATGGCCTTGCCCGGCGTGTCCTCGATCTGGTTGTGGGTGATGCTGACGTCGTTGCTGCCGTTCACCCACAGCGCGTCGCCGCCGTGGTCGACGGCGCTGGCGTGCTGGATCAGGTTGTCCGACACCTTGGTGAAGTTGGACCCCGCCTTGACATAGACGGCCTCGCGCCCGGTCTCGGCGAAGTGGTTGCCGGAGACGGTGCTGTTGGCGCTGCCCTCCACCGTGATGCCGTAGCCGGTGTTGGTGACGGTGTTGTTCTTGAAGGTCAGGCCGGCGGCGTTGTTGGCGTAGACCGCGTGGCCGTCCGGCGCGCCGTCGGTCAGGGTCAGCCCCTCGATCGTCACGTTCTTCGCACCGCCCAGCCCGATCAGCACGGGAAGCTGCGCCGCGACCACCTTGTGCCCGGCGACCGCCCCGCCCTCCGGCTTGAACAGCACCTGGTTGGACGCCTTGTCGAAGAACCACTCCCGCGCGGTGTCGAGCTGATCCTTGCCGTTGAACAGGTAGAAGCGGCTGCCGGCGCCGAGCGCGTCGTAGGTGCCCTGGGCCAGCGTGATGGTGTTGCTGCCGTAGTCGATGCTCTTCACCGGCACGGTCATGTTGTCGTAGCCGTGCTGGCTGAAGACGCTGACCATCAGCCCGTCGGTGCTCGAATAGGTCGGGATCGCCCCCGCCTTGAAGCCGAACTGGGTGTAGGCGTTGGCCCCGGCCTTGGTGGCGATCAGCCAGCCGCCGTCGATGGGATGGCTGGGGTCGGCGTTGGGCGTGCGGGCCACGGTCTGGCGGTCGCCGTCCATCGACAGGTCGAGCACCGCCTTGGACCCGCCGGGAAGCTGCGCGCTGTAGAGGCCGTTGCCGCGCGACACCCAGTTGTCGACCAGCGAGCCGCCGTGGAAGACCGGCTTCTCGCTGCCGTAGGCGGCGAAGCGGACCCCGCTGTCCTGGCCGTCCAGCCAGAGCATGTCCTTCATGTAGTAGTCGCCGCCGCGGACGTAGGTCACGTCGATGTTCGGGTCGGCGCGCATGGCGTCGCGGGCGGCGGTCAGCGTCGCCTTCGGCCCGTCGGTGCCATCCGCGTTGGGGGCGGCCAGCTTGCCCGACCATTTGTCGTTACCGTTGGTCGCCACGAAGAACGCCGGCCCGGTCGGGGCGGGGGACGGCGTGGGAGTCGGGGTGGGCGTGGGGGCCGGCGTGGACCCGCCGGTCGCGAAGAAGCTCTTGTCGGCGTCCACCACCAGCGTGCCGTTCCACCACATCCCGGACTGGCCCTTGACCACGTCCTTCCCGTCGAGCGCGCCCTTGTCGTAGGTGACGATGCTGTCGGTGGCGGCGACGGACTTGCCGTTGATCGTGACCTTGTTGACGATCAGCGAGCGGTCCTGGCCGTTCACCACGGCGTCGTTGTCATACTGGATCTGCACCTTGTGCGCTTGGTCCGGCGCCACGTTGGCGGTGAAGCTGTAGTCCTTGGCCGCGGTGCCGACCGTGCCCTCCCCCACCTTCTTGCCGTCGACCAGCAGGTTGAAATGCGCGTTGGTGCCGCCCGCCGCGATGCCCTGCGCGTTCACCACGAAGGTCGAGGTTCCGGCGACCGGCGCCGCCGGGGCGGGAAAGTCGGAGGCCGGGGTGTCCACCACCAGCGTGCCGTTCCACCACATCCCGGACTGGCCCTTGACCACGTCCTTCCCGTCGAGCGCGCCCTTGTCGTAGGTGACGTTGGCGTCGGTCGGCTTGTGGGTCTTGCCGTTGATGGAGACCCCGCTGACGATCAGCGAGCGGTCCTGGCCGTTCACCATCGCGTCGTTGTCGTATTGGATCTGCACCTTGTGCGCCTGCGCCGCGGTGACCGGCACCGTGAAGCTGTAGGCGGTCGGGCTGGTGGCGTTGACGGTTGCCTGGCCCACCTCGACGCCGTCGATCAACAGGCGGAAATGCGGCCAGATGCCTCCGGCGGACTGCCCATAGGCACTCACGACAATCTTGGCGTCGGTCTTGCCCGTGGTGGTCGAAGCCATTGGATGGTTCCCTCGCTCTTATGCTCAACGGCCGCGAGCATGGCGGGGCCGGCCGGACATTTGTGCGCCATTTTGATAACAGGCGAGGGCCACCGGGTCCGTGCTTCTATCCGGCACCGCCTATGACGGGAGAGGCGGTTGAACGGGAGTCATACGCACCAAAGCGCAGGCTCCCCCGGATTAAAGCGAAGCCTTACGTGTTGATGGCTTATACGGAACCAAGAGGCAGAGACCCCATGAAGAAGATCGCTGTAACCGCCTTTGTCGCCCTGTCGCTCGCCGCCTGCCAGAGCGGCGGCAGCGGCATCGGGACCAAGCAGACGGTCGGCGCGCTCGGCGGCGCGGCGGCCGGCGGCGTGATCGGCTCGCAGTTCGGCGGCGGCACCGGCAAGCTCATCACCACCGGTGTGGGCACGCTGCTCGGCGCCTATCTCGGCAGCGAGCTTGGCCAGTCGCTCGACCGCGCGGACGAGGGCTACGCCCAGCGCGCCGCCACCCAGGCCTATGCCGCGCCGATGGGCTCGACCATCCAGTGGAACAACCCGGAATCGGGCAACCGCGGCACCATCACCCCGATCCGCGACGGCCGCGACAACTCCGGCAACTACTGCCGCGAGTACCAGCAGACCGTCTATGTCGGCGGCAAGGCCGAGCGGGCCAACGGCACCGCCTGCCAGCAGCCGGACGGCAGCTGGCGCATCGTCTCCTAACATCCGGGCACGCTTCCGTCCCGGCCGTCGTTCCCACTCCTGCTCGGGAACGACGGCCGGGACGGAAGCCCCGTTACGACGCGGGAATTGCCAGAAGCCGGATCGCCACCTGCTTGGTGTGCGGGCTGACGGCGATGATCTCCCAGGCCGCACCGGACTCGGCCACGTATTCCATGAAGGCGCGGTACTCGTCCTCGCGCCACGTCCGGTTCCCGATGAACTCGTCGAAGACCAGCACCGTCCCCGCCCGGAAGCGCGGCGCCAGGGCGGTCAGCACCGTCCGCGCCGACGAGTAGATGTCGCTGTCCACATTGACGAAGCGCACCGCGCCGCCGTGGGCCGCCAGGAAGGGCGGCAGCGTGTCCTCGAACCAGCCCGCGTGCAGCACCGCGTTGTCGCACACCGGCGGCAGGCTCTTGCCCGTGCTGAGCACGCCGCGCGGCGCGTTCACCCAGCCCTCCGGCAGCCCTTCGAACGAATCGAAGCCGTGCACGGTTTGCCCGGCCACCGCGGCGATCTGGTTCAGCGAGGTGCCGCGGCGCACGCCGAACTCCAAGACCAGACCGGGCCGCTCCGCCCGCTCCAGCGCGAAGCGCAACAGCTCCGCACCGACACCGAACAGCCGGACATCCGGCGCCAAGTGCGGGCGAATCGCCGTCACTGCCTCCACCAGCGGCAGACGCTTCGGCTGACCGGCCAGCTTCTCGCCATACAGCGCCTCGGCCTCCGCGTCGCGGCCGAGCAGCAGCAGGTAGGCGCACAGGAAGCCCCAGTATTTACCCGCCGCCCCCGGACAGTCCGCAGCCCGGCGCAGGCGGCGCAGCGCGTCCTCCACCCCGTTCAGGCCGAGCGCTGCGGCGTGGCTGCCGAACCACGCGGCGGCGTGCTCCGGGTCGTCGGCCAGCCGCTCGTCGAAGACGGCCAGCGCGCCCGCGGCGTCGCCGAGATGGGCGAGGCTGACCGCCCGCTCATAGAGGATGTCCGCCGACCGGTTCCCGGCGGCCAGCGCTTCCCCGGTCACCCGCAGCGCCTCCTCATAGAGGGCGTCGCGGCGGTAGGCGCCGGCCAGCGCCTCGCGGAGGCCGGGAAAGGCGGGATCGACCGCCGCGACCCGCTCCAGCCAGCGCACCGCTTGCAGGCGGTCCCCGCCGGCCAGCACGGCCTGGGCCAGATGGTGAAGGGTCTCCGCATGCTCCGGCGTGCGCGCCAGGGCGCGGCGCAGGGCGGCGGTGGCGGCCACGGCGTCGCGCCGGCCGAGAGCGGCCATGCCGGTCAGCCGGTCGCGTTCGGCCCGGTCGCGTTCGGCGGAGCCGCCGGACTCCGGCGCGGTGTCCCGCAGCAGGCGCACCGCCTGCCGGTAATGCCGCGCCGCGATCAGGCGGCGCGCCTCGGTCAGAACCTCATCCACGGGGAAAACCTGTCGGTCGGGCATGGTCGGAATGGGGCACAGATGCCCCGCGGAAGCGGCGGGATGCAAGCGCCGCCTGCGGCCCTCGCCGGGGTGAAAAGAAAGAAATGCCCCCTTCGATATTTTTCCCTTTGACAGGGGGCCGCCTGGATTGCTATTCACCCGCTCCCGCCGGACGCTGCCGTAGCTCAGTGGTAGAGCACTCCCTTGGTAAGGGAGAGGTCGAGAGTTCAATCCTCTCTGGCAGCACCATGGGGCCGTAGCTCAGATGGGAGAGCGCCTCGTTCGCAATGAGGAGGTCAGGGGTTCGATCCCCCTCGGCTCCACCAACTTCTTCGGCGGTTGGTTGGTTGACTTGAGTAAGTAGAGCAAGGTTGAATTTAGTGCTTGCTTCGGCGGTCTTTGTTCTTTAGAAGGTCGCCTACGACGCGGGTGTAGCTCAGTTGGTTAGAGCGCCGGCCTGTCACGCCGGAGGCCGCGGGTTCAAGTCCCGTCACTCGCGCCACTTTTCTTGTGGTTAGGTTCAGTATCTCGCGGTTTGGTCCTGTAGCTCAGCGGGAGAGCACTACGTTGACATCGTAGGGGTCACTGGTTCAATCCCAGTCGGGACCACCATTTGGGGGATCGTCTAGCGGTAGGACAGCGGACTCTGACTCCGCCAGCCTAGGTTCGAATCCTAGTCCCCCAACCAACTCCCTGATTTTTCAACACAAATTGGCACCCCACACCGGGCTGTGTAGCAACGCTCCACGTTGCTGCTACACACGCCCCTGCGACGGGGCTCATGTGTTTGTCCTTCGCGGGACCATTTATCATTTTCGTCGCCGCGTTCCGGCCGCGCTGCGTTGCGCCGTGGGGCGGGGCGAAATACACATCTCGTTAGGCACCTCCGTGGTCAGGTCGATGTTGATCTTGCCCCGGTTCGGTGGACACCCCTGTTAAGCTCCCATGGGAGCGGGAAGGTGTCTGATGACGAAGATGAGGCGGTCCTTCACGGACGAGTTCAAGCGTGAGGCCGTTGCCCTGCTTGACGGCAGCGGCCGTCCCCTGGAGCATGTGGCGCGGGAGTTGGGCCTTCAGCCATCCGTGCTGCGGAACTGGCGCCGGGCGGCCCAAGGCCAGCCGCTGCGCTCGCGGTCTGGCGCACCAGCCGTGCCCGGCGCCGCCACGCCGGCCACGCCGGACGAGCAGGCGGCGGAGATCGCGCGGCTGCGGCGCGAGCTCGAGCGCGCCCGGCAGGAACGCGACATTTTAAAAAACGATCGCGGGCCTTCGGTCCGCCTGCGGGCGGAGAAACGGGCCGCGCTATGATGGGCAGCGGAGGGGAGCGGCCGTCTGGTTTTTGGAGGCGTAAGACCCCGTCAAAAAACGTGGCCCATGGGGCGGTGCGGACTTGAGAGTGGTGACGCCCGCGCGGTGATCCCGGTTGGGAAATTGATGACTTCGCATGCCCCAGCCCCTCCTTGGCCCGACGAGCAGGAGGACGCACGATGACGCGAACGAAGCGGTCCCGCAAGGCGCGGGACATGGCCCCGATCCACCCCCATGCGGCGGCGATCGACATCGGCGCCACCATGCACATGGCCGCCGTGCCGCCCGACTGCGACCCCGAACCGGTGCGCTCGTTCGGCACCGTCACCGGCGACCTGCACCGTCTCGCCGATTGGTTCGAACGCTGCGGCGTCCGCACCGTGGCCATGGAATCCACCAGCGTCTACTGGGTCCCCATGTTCGAGATCCTCGAGCAGCACGGCTTCGAGGTCGTGCTGGTCAACGCCCGCGATGCCAAACACGTTCCCGGGCGCAAGACCGACGTGAGCGACGGCCAGTGGCTACGTCGCCTGCACGAGTACGGTCTGCTGCGAGGCAGCTTCCGGCCAACCGGTGGGATCGCCGCCCTGCGTGCCTTCCTGCGCCACCGCGAGCGGTTGCTCGGCTATGCCGCTGCCCACATCCAGCACGTGCAGAAGGCGCTGACCCAGATGAACCTACAGCTCCACCATGTGGTGGCCGACGTCACCGGCGTCACGGGCATGAGAATCATCCAGGCCATCGTGGCCGGTGAGCGCGACCCTGACGTGCTGGCCGGATCCCGCGATCCGCGCTGCCGGGCCTCGGAAGAGACGATCCGCGCGGCTCTGGTCGGCAACGACCGCGAGGAGCACGTCTTCGCCCTGGCCCAGTCGCTCGAACTCTACGACCTCTACCAGGACAAGGTCGCAGCCTGCGATACCCGCATCGAGGCGGTGCTCAAACGGCTTCGGGCCGTGGCGGCCAAGCCGGTCGGCAAGCTGCCTCCGGCGCGGCATGCGACCAAGCAGCCCAACGCGCCGGCCTTCGACGCCCGCGTCGCGTTGCACGCAATCCTCGGCGTGGACCTCACCCAGATCCACGGGCTCGGCCCCTCCCTGGCGCTCAAGCTGGTGGGCGAGTGCGGCACCGACCTGTCGGCGTGGCCGAGCGCCAAGCACTTTACCTCCTGGCTGTGTCTGGCACCGAGCAACAAGATCTCCGGAGGCAAGGTGCTGTCGTCGCGGACCCGGCGTTCGGGCAGCCGGGCGGCGGCGCTACTGCGCCTCGCCGCGACCACGGTGGGTAGAACCGAGACCGCGCTGGGCGCCTTCTATCGGCGCCTGTCGGCCCGTGCCGGCAAGGCCAAGGCGGTCACCGCGACAGCGCGGAAGATCGCGGTGCTGTTCTACAACGCCCTGCGCCACGGCATGGACTACGTCGATCCCAGCGCCGCCTACTACGCGGAGCGTTATCGGAACCGGGTGCTCACCAACCTTCAGCGTCGCGCCAAGTCACTGGGCTACGTCCTGCAGGAGGCAGGCGCCGAATCCGTCGGAGTTTCTTAGGAGGCCATCAGCATCTTCTCGGAAGCGCCGAGATGAGGTTCCGTTTCGTCGAGGACCACCGGGACGAGTTTCCCGTCCGGCTCATGTGCACGGTGCTCGGGGTGTCCGCCAGCGGGTACTATGCGTGGCGTGGGCGGCCGGAAAGCGGCCGGGCCGCTGCCAACCGGCAGCTTCTGGCCGAGGTCCGGCGCGTCCATGGGCGCCACCAGGGCCGCTATGGCAGCCCGCGCGTGCATGCCGCCCTACGGGCAGAGGGCGTCGCCGCCAGCCGGGGCCGGGTAGCGCGGCTGATGCGCCGGCACGGCAGCGGGGGCGCGGCCGCGCGCCGGTTCCGGCCTGCCACCACGGACAGCCGCCATGGCTTGCCGGTCGCCCCCGACCTGCTGGGCCAAGCGCTTCGGGTGGCCGAGCCCAACCGGGTCTGGCTTGCCGACATCACCTACCTGCCCACCGGTGAAGGCTGGCTATACTTGGCGGCGGTGCTCGACCTGGCGACCCGCAAGGTGGTGGGATGGGCCATGCGCGACCATATGCGCGCCGAGCTCGCCACATCGGCACTGGTCATGGCCATCCAGCGCCAGCGACCACCCACGGGCCTCATCCAGCATTCCGACCGCGGCAGCCAGTACGCCTCCCGAGACTACCGCGACCTGCTGCAGGGGGCCGGCATGCGGCAGTCGATGTCGCGCAAGGGCTGCTGCTATGACAACGCGCCCATGGAGAGCTTCTTCCACACCCTCAAGGTGGAACTGGTCCACCGGACCCGGTTCGAGACCCGCGAACAGGCTCGCCGGGAGTTGTTCGCCTACATCGAGACCTACTACAATCGCCAGCGCGCCCACTCGGCCATCGGGTACATCACACCCGAGCAGGCCGAGCTACGATCCGCGTGAACCCGTGTCCACCGAACCGGGGCAAGATCACATCGATCCTGGAGGCAGTGGAGAACGGGATGTACAGCCCGTCCCTGAAGGAGCGGCTGTCCGCCCTGGAGGCCGAGCGTGCCACGCTCGCCGCCGAGATCGGCGCCCTGGGGACGGAGGCGCCGGAGATGCTGCTGCCGGCCAACCTGCCGGAGCTGTACCGGCGGAAGATCGCGGAACTCGAGTCCGTGCTCGGTGATGGCGACGAGGGGATGGCGGCTATGGAGATGATCCGGTCCATGGTCGACCGCGTCGTGCTGTCCCCCTGCCCCTCGGGCGCCGGGCTGGAGGCGCAGCTTCATGGCGACTTGCTGGCAATCCTGGCGGCGTGCGCAGAGGCGGACCCGAAACGCCGACAGCCCGCCTCGTTGGAGGCGGGCTGTCAACTGTCGGTGGTTGCGGGGGCAGGATTTGAACCTGCGACCTTCAGGTTATGAGCCTGACGAGCTACCGGGCTGCTCCACCCCGCGGGTGTTCCTTGGGAAGGGA
>NZ_JBHSLC010000052.1:0-671 GCF_042657465.1 Azospirillum himalayense
CCGTCGAGCGCGTCGAGGCGCGACACCGGCGCCGCCCGACCGCGGGTCCGCAGGTAGGCTTCGAGGTCGCTGGCGTCTAGCATCGGCTTGGGCGCCGCCGGGGCGATGTTCGCAGCGGGCTTGGCCGTCATGCCGCCTGGCTCTCCTCGCCATCACCGGCGCTGTCCCGTTCCGCCTTCCACGTCCATGGCAGCAGGCGGTCGAGGGCGTTGGCCTTCACCGCCCCCGACACCATGCGCTCCAGCACGTCGGCCACGTAGGTGAACGGATCGACGCCGTTGAGGCGGGCGCTCTGGATGAGCGAGGCCAGGATGGCCCAGTCGCGGCCCCCCGCCGCCGAGCCGGCGAATAGAGCGTTCTTACGCCCTAACCCAATCGGACGCATGCTCCTCTCCACCGTGTTCGTATCGACATCGATGCGGCCGTCGTCGAGGAACGCCACCAGCCCGTCCCAGTGGCCCAGGGTATAGTTGATCGCCTTGGCCAGGCTTGACTGGCCGGAGATCTCGCCCCGCACCTCCAGCAGCCGGGCCTTCAGCGCCTCCATAAGCGGCCGACTCTCGGCCTGCCGCACCCGTCGGCGCGTTTCGGCCGCCGTGCCGCGGATGCGCTCCTCGATGGCGTACACCGCGCCGATGCGCGCGATCACGTCCCGCGCGACTTCTGATTTG
>NZ_JBHSLC010000053.1:0-7615 GCF_042657465.1 Azospirillum himalayense
GTCCGCCAAGCCGAGGGTGTGCAGCAGGTTGGCCACGGTGCGGGGACCAACCGCCAGCACCGCACCGACCGCGAGCGCGGCCACCGTCGATCGGGTGCGCTCCGAGAAGGCAACCAGATAAGGCCACAGCCAAGCGACGAAGGCCGGGGGAAGAGGGATGGCGAGGTGTGCCATGGGGCACCTGTGGCATCGTCGGAGGCTGACCAGCCAACAACCCTTCGCCGACGGTGTTGCGACGCCCGCCTATGACAGGACAAGCGTCCCAAAATGCGCAAAGTCGAATCACTTCCGTGTCGTCACCCCTTCTCCCTTGCGCACCGCTTGCTCGTTCTCGTGATGGCGGACGTAATGCGCCAGAACGATCTTCAGGACACCGGCGCGTTTCATGTCCCGGCAGGCGACGGCATGGGCAATGTCATCCTCGATCATGCGGCGGATGGTGCGTTGCCCCTCTGGGGTCTGGTTGAGGTAGCAGCCAAGTTCCGCGGCGACGATTTCGGGCAAATGCTCATGCTCGGCAATGGCGTCGATCTCTTCGCGAGTAAGCCCACTCAGCCCGATGCAGTCCTCGATCGTGATCATCATGACGGCCTCCCTGGTCACGGGTATGACAGCAGTCTGGCCGGATCGGGCAGCGTGGACCTTAACCCAGGTTAGCAAACCCCGACGTCAATCGGTGTGTCCTGCGTCTCCGGTGTGAAGGATCAGCCGCAGACTGGTTTGCGGCGAGGTTGTCCACGCCGACTCCGCGCCAACCTGCGCGGCCAGCATGCTGATCAATTCGAGGCCGGAGGACCGTGCCCGCTCCGGCGGCAGGCCAACCCCATTATCGGACAGACACAGATGGATTTCGCCGGGCTTTGTCACGAGCAGGGCGAGGGTGATCGTCCCGCTTCCCTGTGGGAACGCATGCTTGGCGCTGTTGGTAATGAACTCGTTGGCAATCAGCCCGAGTGAGACGGCGGTGTTGTGGTCTACATACGCATGGTCGACTCTGGTTCGCAGCGCGATTCCACCGGCAAGGCCGCGTCCATGAAGGGCTAAGGCGTTGGCGCACAGTTCCACAAGATAGTCTCCCAACTCCACGACGCCGACCTGACTGGCCTCATACAGGCGCGAATGGACGAGGCGAAGCGCCTCGACCCGCCCCTGGAGTTCCTCCAGGATGCGGATGGTTTCTTCGCACTTGGCTTGGCAGCCTTCCAACGCAAGCAGGCTCAAGATCGCCTGGAGGTCGTTCTTGACCCGGTGCTGAAGTTCGCGCATCGACATGATCCGCTGGTCTTCCGCCCGGCGCAGCAGGACGCTGGTGTTCCGCATGGTGTCGTAGACCGAGGCCAACTCCTCCAGGTTGGTCGCCGGCGGCGGCGGCAACGCCGCTCCAGGTGTTTGCAGCGCTTCCGCAACCTGCGCCAACCCGGTCACCGATCTGGACAGCCGACGGGCGTAGCGCAGCACCAGGAGGGAGGCGCAGCCGAGCACGAGGACACTGATCGCGGCCGCCGACCACAGCGACCGGTGCAGGGGATCCTCGAACACGGAGGCCGGCGCGGCGAACGCGACCGTCCATCCCGACAGCTTCGAACGCGAGAACACGAGCGACAACGGCTCTCCCTCAAAAGCGGGGCCGGTCGCCTGTCCGGTCGGCGCCGTTTGGATCGCGTTCTGAACCCACCCTGGGGCTGGTTTGCCGACGAACCGTTCGGCAGCGCGGGTTCGCGCGACGACGATCCCGTTCTGGTCGATGATCCCGGCCACCCAACCGTCAGGGATTGGCTGCTCTCGAAGGAGGGCCTCCCATTTCGAGGTCGTCACCGCCGCAATGAGTGCGTAACGCTTGCCATCCTTCACCTGAACGGGCACCAGGACGGCGCCGACGTGTTCGTTGGCGATGGGCCCGTATAGCAGTCCGGAAATCTGCGGTTGCCCGGTGGACATCGCCTCGGCCAGCTCGGGATTGATGTCGGCAACCGTCGGCACGGACGTTCCGTACGGAACTTTGGTGCTGAACACCACGCTTCCATCGGCATCGCGAAGCGTTACGTGCGACCAGTGAGAATGCTTGTCCTTGACCGCCTGAGCGACGCGATAAAGCCGTTGCGGATCGCCATCGACGACCATCGTCGCGGCAAGCCCCTCCAGGGCCGAGGTGGTGACGAGCAGTTGCTGATCGAGAGCCGCCGCGATGGCGCGGACCGTGATCGCCATCTCGGCGGCGGCAAACCGTTGCTGTATTGCCAGATTCCATGCGACCAAGCTGATGGCGATGGCAGCCATGGCCGCCAAGGCCGTGACCACGACGCTGAGAAGATGGCGGCTGATGTTCCGACGCGCCAAACCTATGGGAGGTGGAGGAGCTGACGAGACATTGGTTAATAACTGCATCGCCTAACCTCTTGATCGTCAAAAGGTTGCGGTTGGTATCTTAAATTATGGACTGCATATACTCTTGGAATCAAAGGTGTGCAATAATTTTATATTCTGATGCATTGTTATAGAGCGATGGTTAATTGAAATATGCATTATGTATTTTGTCATATTTTATCTTAGTATATTTGGGATTGATATTGATACGAATTAAGTATGCGCCAAAAGGCATGATGGTATATTGCCAGCCTAATTTACGGCTATGTTCCGTCTCATTAGCATAGACGTACCGGATGGTGATTCAGATCAAGTCAATTGGCGGCACAATGAGAGACCGTTGCCGTGATGAGCCCAAGCGTTGAAAGATCGGCGGCGAAAAGCCGGTGGCTGTGTCTCAGCCCCAACCGAGTTTTCGATGCCACCTTTTCCTGATGAAGGCGGTGCTCAAGCTTAACCCCGTGCATTGCCACAGAAGGCGGCCATGATGCCAACCGGCGACCTTGCGGAAATCGGGCATCTCCATGCCGAACTCATGAACGCGATTGCCTTGGCTCTGGCCAGCGGCGGGCATCGCGATCAGGATTTGCTGTTTCTCTTTCAATGGGTACAAGAGGTGGGGCAGACCAAAGCAATGGACCGCGTCGAGTCCGTTGCAAGCGAGATGCCGGACCAGACAATGGAGATGGACTGCCAGAGCGTGTTGCGGTCACTCGTCTGCACGCCGGCACACACGCCTCTCGGAATCGCCGCGAAGCTGGCGGTCGCATGCGCGATGTCCGATGCTTTCAAAGTGGCTCAGGAGGCGCCGGGAGGTGCTGTGGCGCCCCATGTCATTCTGTCCGCTTTTTTCGACGCCATGGCCCAGGCTCAGTTGCTTCCGTTGGAGCGGCCAAGCCTTCCGCACTGATTCCAGGCTGAGGAGGCGGTCATGCAATCAGACTGCCAAGCGTGCCCGCTGCGACGTGACGGGTTGTGCGCGAGCGTTGCGGATGAACAGTTGCCCAGCTGGGCGGCGATCAAACGCCCGGTCCGCACCATTCGTGCCGGCGGCAGTTTATTTGTCGAAGGTGACGAAAACGAGATGGTGTACATTGTTCGCCGTGGCTGGGCGTTGGCGTCCATGATGCACGAGAACGGGCGGCGCCAAGTGCTGCGTTTCGTCATGCCGGGATATCTGATCGGCTTCGAGCGGAGCCCCGACGGAGACATGCCCTGCACGGTTGAAGCGCTCACCGATCTGATCGTCTGTCCGATGCCACGCCCTTCCCTGATGCGCTTTTGCCAACAGGTGCCGAACGTTGCCTTGCGGATGGCATCCTTGCTCGCTGCCGAAACGATCTCTGATTGGCAGCTCTTGGGCGGGCTCGGCACCCGCACCGCCGCGGAGCGGATTGCCCGACTTCTCCTTGCCCTTTACAATCGGCAACGGGAAAGAACCGCACCGGACATTTCGGACGTGACGCTGCCGATCAGTCAGGTTCTCATAGCCGATGCCACAGGGCTGACACCGGTCCACGTCTGTCGGACGCTCAAGGAGATGCGTACGGCTGGGCTGCTGTCCTTTGCGAAAGGCCACCTGCGTGTGCTCGATCGGATGCGACTCACTGAGCTGGCCGAGATGAACGACGCCACGGCACCTCAGCCACTGGCCAAGCAGGACGTGTCGTTACCACTCGCCAATCCACGGGACCGCGGTCGGTTGCCACAAGATTTCCGGAAACCGTTATTGAACTCGCCTGGGACACGTGGAAGTCATGTTATGAATCATCCCAGTCGATCCGCATCGGATTAAATCTGTCATCAGTAATTCTGAATTCGAATGGGCGCCAGCAGCGACCGCACAGCACAATGCTGCGTCGACAAACGTGGCAGGCGGTCAATTCCACCGCCAGGGCAGACCCGAATCAGAACTGTGCGCAACATGCTGGAGCAGCGTTGTGTGGTCGACATGAGGGGCGCACAGCGGGAGGACGCCATCTCAGACGGTCAGCACCGCCGCTCCGGTGACGGCCCCGCAGCGCAGCGCTTCCACAGCTTCATTGGCCTGGGCGAGGCGAAAGGGCGTTGTGCGGGTCCGTACGGGGATGCGGGGTGCAAGCGCCAGAAACTCCTCCCCGTCCCGGCGGGTGAGGTTGGCGACGGAGCGGATCACCCGCTCACCCCATAGGATGTCATAGGGGAAGGAGGGGATGTCGCTCATGTGGATGCCGGCGCAGACGACGGTACCCCCCTTCACCACCGCCCGCAGCGCCGTCGGAATCAGCGCGCCGACGGGGGCGAAGAGAATGGCGGCATCCAGAGGCTCCGGAGGGGGCTCTCCAGACCCGCCGGCCCAAGCCGCGCCAAGATCACGGGCCAGGGCCTGTGCAGCCTCATCCCCGGTCCGCGTGAAAGCGAATACCCGCTGACCCCAATGCCGGGCAATCTGGATGACGATGTGCGCAGCGGCTCCGAAGCCGTAAAGACCTAGGCGTTCCACCTCCCCGACGGCCCGGAGGGCGCGGTAACCGATCAGGCCGGCACACATCAGCGGTGCCGCTTCGATGTCCGTGTAGAATGGGTCGACAGGAAAGGCGTAGCGAGCGTCGGCGACCGCCATCTCGGCGTAGCCACCGTCGATCTGATAGCCGGTGTAGCGCGCGCGGTCGCACAGGTTCTCGCGTCCCGAGCGGCAATAGACGCATTCGCCGCAACTCCAGCCGAGCCAGGCGATGCCCACGCGGTCCCCAAGATGAAAGCGCTCCACGCCTGGCCCGGTTTCGAGGATGCTCCCGATGATCTCATGGCCGGGAATAAGTGGCAGTTTGGGGTGTGGCAACTCGCCGTCCATGACGTGCAGGTCGGTTCGGCATACCGCGCAGGCGTGCACAGCGATCAGGATGTGGCCCGGTCCTGGTTCTGGGTCCGGCAGCGAGGCGGAAATCAGCGATGCGCGCGGCTGCGGCAGGATCATCGCTCTCATGCTCAGCCCTCCATGTGAAGGTCTGCTTCACGATCGTTCTGGACGTTGGCGACTTCCTGCGACCTTGATCCAGGCCCGTGGCGCGGAGTGGTTGGCCTCGCGTTAGCGCGTCATCCCTTGCAGATAGGCGATAACGTCATCGATCTCAGAGTGTGAAAGGTGCAGGTCCGGCATCGGCGGGTGAGGAAAGGTCAGCCATTGCCGCAACCAATTCGGACTGCGGTTCGGATCGCGCGCGATGCTGGCCAATGTCGGGACCGCGTCGGTGCCGCGCACGACACGGCTGTCCGCATTGCTGTCCGAGGTCAAGTGGCAGGCGGCGCACCAACGGTCGGCGATGCCTCTGCCCACTTCCGCGTCCGCCGCCTGTGTCACGTCCGCCATGGCGAAAAACATCATCAACACCCCCACGTATAGGCCCGTCTTCATTGCAAGCCTTCCTTTAGGGACATCAGGTAGGCGACGACATCGTCGGTTTCTTCCATAGACAGACGGATGTTCGGCATGACCGGGTGGGATGTCCGCAGGTAGCTGCGCAGGGCCATTTCGGTCACCCCTGGATCGCGCATTCGCTCAACCAAGTCGGGCGCAGCAAGCTCCTCTTGCATGGGGGGTGGCTTGGCCGTTGGCGGTTGCGACACGCGGTGGCACTCACCGCAGACCTCCTCGGCCAAGTGGCGCCCGAAGCCGATGCTGCCTGGTCCATCGGACGCGGCGTGCGCGGACGCGGCAACAATCGACGAAACGATGATTGCTCCGACCGCTAGGCTGGGCAATCGGCACGGAGTGTCGACCATGTCAGGCCTCCCTGTGCCACTGGGCTGGTGCAATTGGTAAAGCGTCTTGTGCAGAAACGGCCGCCCGCCCGAAGCCGGCAGCAAGCCGGAAAGGTTCTGCGATGATCAGCTGCATGCTATGGCTGGGGCGCTCAGGAAGTCCACTCTTCGTACGAGGTACTTGGCTGACAGACAGCCCGTTTCGAAAGTTGCGCTGACGGGGTGAGGGCCTGAGGCGGTGGCTGTTGGCAGGGAAACCCACTGCCGGAGACCGCCGATGTGGACGCCCGAGGAACGCCGGTTGGTTGGCGATTACGGCGCCGGCCAAACGCTGAGCGATGACCAGTACCGACTGATCGAACCACTGATCCCGTCGGCCAAGCCCGGCGGACGGCCCCGCAGCACGGACATGCGCCAACTGCTGGACGCCCTGTTCTACGTGGTGCGGACCGGCTGTCAATGGCGCCATCTGCCACCCCCGCCGGCCTTCCCGCCCTGGCCCACGGTCTACCGCTACTTCCGCGCCTTCCTGGAAGCGGGCGTGTGGGAGAACTTGCGCCACCATCTGGTGGTGATGCTGCGCGAGCAGGAGGGCCGCGATCCGACGCCCTCGGCCGCCATCCTCGACACCCAGAGCGTGAAGACCACGGAAAAGGGGGCGCGCGCGGCTTTGACGCAGCCAAGAAGGTCAAGGGCCGCAAGCGTCACATCGCCGTCGACACCTCGGGCTTCCTGCTCGGTGTCCTCGTCCACGCCGCCGACATCCAGGACGCCGACAGCGCCGGAGCGTTGTTGAGGCGGATCAAGCGGCTCTACTGCTGACTGCGCGCCATCTTCGCCGACAGCATCTACAACCGGATGCCGGTGATCCTCGCCTGTTTCCTGCTCGGGTTGACGCTGATCATCGTCCGGCGCATCGCCGGCGGCGGCTTCATCCTCGTTCCGCGCCGCTGGGTGGTCGAACGATCATTCGGATGGCTCGGACGATGGCGACGTTTGTCCAAGGATTACAAGGAACGCACCGACGTCGCCGAGGCCATGGTCACCGTCGCCGCCATCAGGATCATGCTGCACCGCCTCGTTCACCCAAACCGCAGGCGCCTGCCTTCACCCGACATTTGAAACGGGCTGAGAGCTTGGAAGGGCACCGGGCACCGTCAACCTGTTGACCACTCAGTTGCCGGGGCGGGCCATGCGGGGTATGGGACGGCATGACGACGCGCCCCGATCCCCGCTACGCCGGCTACCGCTATCCCGCCGAGATCATTGCGACGGCGGTTTGGCTGTACTTCCGCTTTCCGCTCAGCCTGCGGATGGTCGAGGACCTGCTGGCGGCGCGCGGCATCACCGTGAGCTACGAGACGGTGCGCCAGTGGGCTCGGAAGTTCGGCCCCGAGATCGCCGCCCGGCTGCGCCGACGGGCGCCGCGCCGGGGCGACAAGTGGCACCTCGACGAGGTGGTCCTGACCATCGGCGGCCGCAAACATCACCTGTGGCGGGCCGTCGATCA
>NZ_JBHSLC010000053.1:7805-15147 GCF_042657465.1 Azospirillum himalayense
GCCTACGCCGCCGCCAAGCGGGCGATCATGCCGGGGGTGGAGCACCGCCAGCACAAGGGACTGAACAACCGGGTCGAGAATTCCCACCAACCCACTCGTCGGCGCGAACGGCAAAGAAAGCGCTTCAAAGACCCCGCCCAGGTCCAGCGTTTCCTCGCCATTCACGACCCGATCGCCAACCTGTTTCATCTCCGCCGCGACCACAGTTCCGTCACTGACTATCGGAAGGCCCGCGCCCAGGCGTTCCAGGTCTGGGCCGAAGTCGCCGGCGCACCACTGGCGGCGTAATCCGTAGACGGTCGCCGCCCGCCGCCCTCGCTCTGCCCGGCGTTCGACAAGTTGACGGTGCCTTCTCCGTAGCTCTCGGTTTGTAGCCGATGCAAGCCGCACGAACGGCACGCGAGTCTCACAGAACCTGCCTGCGTGCCACGACGGCTCCGACGACGGGCACGGTGATCTCGAAATGATCGGCTTGGGTCACATCCAGGATCTGGCGTGGCCTATAGGTGACGGCGTTGACACCGCCGCTGTGGCGCAGGCTGTCGTAAGCGATGCCAGCCACCTGCCCTGCCCTTCGCACTGACTCACCGAACGCTTGGGAGGCGCGGTAGTCGCCCGACGCATACAGTTCGGGCCGCGCGGTGCGCAGGCCGCGGATGTCGAAGAAGTCGCCGGAGAGGCGGGCGGTATAAAGGCGGTAGGTCAGCCGCATCTCCGAACGCCGACGATAAACAGCCTCGCGTCGAAGGTGATGGGCGACTTCGGCGAGGGCCGTCTTGAGAGCCAACGCTCCGTACCACGCGCCGAGTTCACCACTGTTGAAGCGCCCCCCTGAGGGGGCAGCGTGCAGGAAGGCCGCCATCACCACGGAGGTGTTCCTAGTGCCATAGACCCACTGGTCCCGAGGCAACCGCGCGACGCGCTCCTCGACCAGACGGTCGTTTGTCCAGCCCTCCAACTCCATGACCGCCTCCAGATCGTCCGGCTGCGTCACACTGTCGAAGGCCGAAATCGGCGGATACTGAGAGGGGATGAGTCGGTTGGTCGGTTCCGGTATGGCGATGGTGGTCGTCACGGTCTCACACGATCACGATGTCGTCGTCGCTGAAGGGTGTGCTCGTCTCGTCCATAGGACCGGGTGGTCCGAAGGCACCTCCCCGAGCAGCGTCAAGGTAGCGACGGACCAGCATGGGACCATCCATCGTACCGTTGGTGACCAGCGCCATCGGCGGCTGACCACCAAACGACGGTCCGTCGTGGGGGCCGGTCAGCCAGTCCAGAGCAGCCGGCTCCGAGCCGAACAGGATCATCAGCGCCTTGTGGATGCCCAGGACAGCGGAGATTCGCAGCAGCACGTCGACAGGCAGGGTTATCTCCTGGCCGTCGCGCGCTTTGGCGACCCAGCCGAAGTAGGTCGAGCGGCTGGGCGAGCCCAGTACCAGCAAGCGCTCGGCCTCTGTCCAGCGCCAACGGTCGGCAATGCTCAGAAAGGTCCGCAGGGCCGGTCCACTGAGTTGTCGGCGTTTGGTCGGGGCGAACCGGTCAGGCTGGAGGAGCGGAAGCCCTCCGGGGCTTGGTGCGGCGATGCGGTGGGTACGAGCAGGCATGGCGGCGTTCCCTCCTTGTCCATATTTGGACTATATAGTCCTGATATGGACGGCGTCAAGGCATCCGAAGGTTACTCGATGCCTTCCTGCCGACGCCGCGGAGGCTGGACGTACGCCCTCTTTTTTTAATAATGGCTGTCGTATTTCGCGGTTGGAAGTTTCACCGGAGAAGGCTGCGGCTTGGCCTTCACTCTGCTCTTCCCCCTTGACCGAGCCGACGACAGCCCTCCTGGCGGATCCCCGGGGCCTCAGGAGAGACCGCACAGGGATTCGAACTCAGGGGAAAACGCGATGGAGCCCTCCCCGGCCGTAGTTCCCGTCCATCCGTACCAGTGGCAGTTCACGCCCTGGGCGGCGATCGCTGCCGCCAGCGCGGTCGGCGGCGCATCGGGGAGGAGCAGGACGGGCCGGTGCTGCTTTAGTTCCGGCATCAGTTCCGGGTACAGCGCCAACTGCCCGATCCCAGTGTGGATGTCCAAGGCAAGCGCGCCAGTCTTGACTTCGAGGAGAAGGGCTCTGATGGGATGGACGCCCCCACTTCTGAGTGACACCACCTGAACGGGATCGGCCCTCTGGAGACGGAGTCCTTCCCATGCAGCCCACGATCATCGGCCTCGATCTGGCCAAGTCGGTGTTCCAGGTTCACGGTGTGGACGCTCACGGCAAGGGAGACCGTCGCAAAGTTGGGGGACCATCACGCCGCCCCCCAACTTTGCGACGGTCGACGGGCGAATGGCTCGGCGCCGGTGTGCTCCGAGACGAGGGTGCCGTTCATCACCGCGGTGCGCACTTTTAGCATCCGATGGGCACCGCGCGGAGACCAACGCATCTGTTGGTTGGCGCTCATGCGTCGGTGCAGAAGGCGCTATACCGTGCTTTCGGTCGTCGCCGTGGAAATGGCTTCGCCCCGGTGTCGGGCGGCAGCGTAGTCGATGATCAGGTCGGCCTGTCCGGCGACGTAGGTCTCCAAAGCGCGCAGGAGCGTTGTCACCTTCCGGACCGGCGGGTTGCCAACGGTTTCCACGGCGGCGTCGAGATCGGCCAGGAGCTCGCCGATCAAGGTCAGAGCCCGTTCGGTTTGGCCATGCCAGAGCCACCAGCGGATACGGGCCACGGCGTCGGTCAGCGTTGTCGTCCGCTCCGCGGCGTCCGGCGTCGCCATGGCCCAGCCCTGGACCGCTTGCGCCACGTGCTGGATCCGCATCGACAGATTGGAACCAGTCCAGTACGTTGTGGATCGGAACGATACTGGCCGCTGCGCCCAAGGACCGCGGGCCTTCCGCGCCGTCGCTGAGAATGGTGACCGGCGTGGTCGCCGTCGCCCCCAGGCCGCGCAGGACATACTGGAGCTGCCGCACCTGCCGGTCGGCCTCAGCCGGCAGGCTGCTGAAGAGGACCTCCTGGCCCTGATCATTTGCTCGCCCGCGCGATCATCACCTCGAACGAGCGCATCTGGTAGGTCCGCACCGACCGCACGTGGCCCCCGTCGATGGCCAGCGTGATCGCCGTTGCCCTCGCCACTTCGTCTGGTGGAACAAGCGCCGCCCGTTCGAGCCGGGCTCCGACCCGGAGCGTGCGCCGGCGGATCGTTTCCACCTCCGGGGTCGTGTCCAACGGCAGCAACTCGGCCAGCAAGGTCCGCGCCTGCCGGTAGGGCAGCGCGCTGCCCATCTCGACCAGGACGCGTTCGTACTCCGGGGTGCAGCGGTCGGGCATGATCTCCGCGACTGGGGTCAGGGTGCGCCGGCAGGCCACACCACAGCGGCAGGGCTCAAAGCGGGGGACGGTAACCAAAGCTGCGTAAAGTTCACACATCGGCGAGCTGAGGGACCTCCTGAGCCGAAATGGCCACGGAGGGCGCCTCTGACCGCGGAGCTGGGACCGCGATCTGCGACGGCAAGGGAGCGGGAACACGCGCGAAGTTCAGGGTATAGTGTCCGAAGCGGTTGATGTGTTCGGTCTGGTAAGGGCTCAGGTTGGCCAAGGCGTCCGCGTCCACCGCGATCCCCTCGATGGCCATCTGGTCCAAGGCCCGCGTCATCGATGCGATGGTGTGGAAAATCAGCAAGTTGGAAACCAAGTGGTTGTACTTGATCAGCTTGCGTTGCTCGTCCCGCACGCCCTCGCTCACCAGCCCACTCTCGCCGAAGGCGGTCCATTGAGCACACTTGTTGAACAGCTCGCTCTTGTTGGTCGCCGCTTGGATCAAGTGGCGCAGTTCGAGCGAGGACAGGAAGTTCAGCAGGAAGATCGTCCGGACCACCCGGCCCAGTTCCCGGAAGGCGAAGTACAGCTTGTTCTTGCGGCTGTAGGTGCCGAGCCGGCGCAGAATGGCCGAGGGGCGGATCCGCCCGGCGCGAACCGACAGGGCCACGCGCAGCATGTCGGGCAGCAGCGTCTCGATCAGCTCCCAGTCCACCGTCGCGGTGAACAGCGTGTCGATGTGCTCGTACCGGCTTGCCTTGTCCGGTCGGTAGAAGTGCAGGTCCTGCCAGTTGCAGATCCGCGGCATCAGTTGGATGCCGAGCAAGTGAGCCAAACCGAAGATCGGGGCGCTTTGCCCCTGGGTATCGGCATGAAGGGTGTCGGGCTGGAGAGCCGACCGGCTCTCGGTGACGAAGTCCAGGATGTGGTTGCCCTCCCAGGCACCGCAGGCGATGAAGCGGGAGAACAGGGCGATGTAGGTGTCCGACAGCCGTTCGCGCAGATGCGCGAATACGGCAATTTCATAGGCGCGGCGATCGCGGTTCTTACCCTGTGGCAGCACGAGGGGGCGCCAACGGCGCTGGAGAAAGGAGACCGGCGCGTCCTTCGCTAGTGTCCTGCCCGCGAAGTAAGGTTCCGTTTTGCGCGTTGCCACTTTCGGATGATGGTGTCGGCGCTCTTGGTCCAGATGAACGGCTTGGGCGCCCCGTTGCGGTCGCGAAGATAGCGGTTGATGGCGGCCTGGAGCTGAGCGACCGAGTGGAAGATGCCGCGGCGCAGGCGTCTGCACGTCAGTTCGCTGAACAGGCGCTCGACCAGGTTGAGCCACGAGGCCGAGCTCGGCGTGAAGTGCATGTGGAAGCGCGGATGCCGCTTCAGCCAAGCCTGGACCTTCGGGTGCTTGTGGGTCTTGTAGTTGTCGGCGATCAGGTGAACGTCGAGGTGGGCCGGCGTCTCGCGGTCGACGACGCCGAGGAAGCGCAGGAATTCCTGGTGCCGGTGGCGCATCATGCAGCGACCGATGACGTGCCCGGTCTTCACGTCCAGCGCCGCGAACAGCGTCGTTGTGCCATGACGCGTGTAGTCGTGGGTGCGCGTTTGCGGCTGCGCCCGGGTCATCGGCAGCGGTGCCTGGGTGCGCTCCAGCGCCTGGATCTGGCTCTTTTCATCGACCGACAGAACCACGGCATGCTCCGGCGGGTCGATGTACGGGCCGACCACGTCACGCACCTTCTCGACGAAGGCAGGGACGTTCGAAACCTTGAACCCCTTGGTCAGGTGCGGCTTCAGGCCGTGCTCGCGCCAGATTTTCTGGATGGTGGTCTTCCCCAGCCCAACCACGCGGGCGAGCGTGCGCGTGCTCCAGTGCGTCGCGTTGGCCGGCGTTTCGCGCAGCGTCGTCTCGACCACTCCGCGCACCTCGTCCGCCGACACGCTCGGCGGCCGGCCCGGGCGCGGTCGATCGCGCAACAGACCGTTCACGCCCTCCTCCACGAAGCACTCCTGCCAGCGCCACACCGTCTGCTTGGATTTGCCGACCCGGCGCACGATCGCCGTCGTGCCCAGCCCCGCGGCCGACAACAGTACAATGCGCGCCCGCCAGAGATGCCGGTTCGGAGTCCCCGGCGCGGTCAACAGCTTGTCCAGACGGGCGTGATCCTCGCCCGTCAGTTCAATCTTCGGTCCTCGTGCCATGCCCTACATCTGGGCAGCGCCCCCACATTTTGGAACCCTACTTCGTGGGCAGGACACCAGGGTCGGCCGGCCTTCCGACGCATACAGTGCCTTGATGGCGTCGACCGCCTTGAGCAGCGGATCGGACTTGCGGTACGAGCGGAAGGCAAAGGTTTGCAGGAAGGTCGGGGCAAACCGCCGGGCGGACGCATGCCGCTCCACCACCTCGGGCAGGCTGTTGCCTTCGTCGGCGGTCTCGGCGATGCCGACGGCGTGATCGACGCTCTTCTCATAGGCTTCCCACCCCACGGCCGCCTCGATGGCGGCAAACGGATCGGTCCCGTTCTGTCGGGCGGCGACGAGAGCCCGGCCGCTCACCGCGTGCATCCAGACAAGGCGTTCCTGCTCCTTGGCCCGGTCGGTCAGCCGTTCCGTGCGCTTGCGCTCGGCGCGCCGGAACAGGGCTCCCATCAGCCGGCCCGCGGTGGCGCTGAAGGGCGCCGTCGTGTAGGTGCCTGCAGCCATGGTGCCGCCGAAGTGCTGATTGGCGATGCCGATCAAGAATTGCGGGGAGATTTTCATACCGGCGCCGATCTGGGCGGAGAGGTCGGCAAGCTGCGGAACGCGCACCTGGGCGGAGACGGACATGCAGGTTCCCCATGAGGGCAAGAACGGGATGTGCCCGGCATCGCGAAACGGATGCCGGGTCAGTAGAGCGGGCGGTGATGGTTGACTTTACGGTGGTGCTGTTGAGTGGAGAACGAACACTCAGAGCGAAATCTGAAATTTATGTTTGAGATAAAACGCGCATTTTAAAATGGAAAGTGCTTCACGAGGTGGCTAAGCATGCTTTCATTTTGAGCGTGCACTGCTCGTTAGCGATGATCCGGCCATAGCTGGGTGACGCGCCTGTTCCCGTTTACAAGACGCGGTGGGGCGGGAGGTGTTGGGCTTCTCCTGAAGTTGAGATTGCTCGGCCATGAACTGCTATCCCCGGTGATGTTCAGGTGATGGCTGATGTATTCGCCGCCGCATGGACCAACCGGGAATCGTGGCGAGCCCGGGTAGGCTCTCCTGCTAAGGGGAGTGATGAGGTAGCAGATCACCCCGGCTGTGAACTGTCAGCACTTGGATGGTTTCATTCTGGACTGCATAACCCGATTCACTACAACTTCTTGAGGGGTAAAGTTTTACCTGACTTCTCCAGGCTGAAAACATCATAAAAGAACTTTGGCGCCTCCTCATCAAATGCATATGCGTGTATGCGCGTGTGCGTCTAAATAACGCACGAAAATACCAAAATTTATCATGGCTAGAATAAAATATCGTGTATTTTTTTGAGCTTAAACCAGAAGATAATTTTGGAGATTAGTGCCATGGCGGTTAGTATTATTTCCGGTTCTGAAATTTTGGTCAACACGACGGTAACGTCTGACCAACATCAGCCCTCAGTGACGGTGCTGGCGAATGGGACGCAGGTGGTCACCTGGGCGTCGAACGGGCAGGACGGCGGCGGTTACGGTGTCTACGCCCGCCTGCTGGACGGCCATGGCCAACCCCTGGGCAACGAATTCCGGGTGAACGTCTCCACTGCCAAGAGCCAGAGCAATCCCAAGGTGACCGGGCTTGGCAACGGTGGCTTCATGATCGTCTGGGACGAGGTTGATGCCGTCAGCCAACCCCCTATCGGCAACTTCGCCGTCTATGCCCGGTTCTACGACGCCGCGGGCAACGCCGTGGGCAGCGAGAGGAGGCTGGCCCTCTCCTATGCGGCATCCTCGGAAGCGGCCCAACTGGCCGACGGCAGCGCAGTTATGGTCTGGCTGCAGCACGGCACGGTCTGGGCTCAGCGCTTC
>NZ_JBHSLC010000054.1:0-18521 GCF_042657465.1 Azospirillum himalayense
GGCGCCATCCTCCATCGTACCCTCCGCGTCCCGTGAGCCCGCGCGCAATCTCGATCACGGAACCCGGTTCGGGAAGAAGGGGGCGTTCGTAACGCTTACGGACCAGGGCCGGCAGCACCTCGGGCCGCCAGAACACCAGCGTCTCAGCCCCGCTTTTGCCCGGGTCCTCCAGGACAGTGCAACCCCCAATGGCCGGTGCCGTCGGAGGATGCCGATTCGCCCTGCTGTCCAGCCGCATCCGCTTGGTAATCCCCGTTGCGGCGCAGGAACTCCCACGCCCAACAGGAAACAGGGACGGTCAGGGCATACTGGTAGGCGGTCGATGTTCGCCAATCATTCATTGTCATCATGATGTCTTCGCTCGCGCGCAGCGTCAGGTTGCGCCCGAATCGAAAAAGTGAGCTGCTACCCTGAAATTGCGACAGCGCCGACGGCGTAGAGCCCGGCGGGAACGGCGTACTTCGGCGGAATCCGCCGATCCGGCCATCCGGAACGGCGGATTTCCGGAAATCCGGCGATGCGAAATTCAGTGCATACCCTGGCGGAGAAGGTCGCGGTAGCCGACGCGGGTCATCCACTGCGCCCGCGCCAGATGGGTGGCGTGGGCGTGCCGGGCGCGCTCGGGCTCACGGGCGGGGTCGATGCGCAGCACGATGCGGGCGACTTCGTCCGGGTCGGCCCCATCCGCCTCGGCGTCGAGCAGGCGCAGGTAGGTGACGAGGTGCAGGCGGTCGTAATCAGTCAGAGTGTCCGAACAGGGCGGCGCGTCGGCAACCGGCGGTTCGAGCTGCGGCGTCGTCATCGGCTGATCTCTCCCCTCTGTGTGTGGCCCCGCACCGAAGCGATGGATGTCTTCATACCAGCGTATGTAGGAACGATCCGGAGCGGTGTCGCGGATCGGCACCGAAACATCACCGGTTTGCCCCACCCGCTCCGAATGGGAGATGTATCCCGTGGAGACCTGTCCCGCAATCCTGCTCCATCCTGCCGATGGAGGACATGCCCGACATCCTGGCCCTGAACGTCCGCCGCCTGCGCCTCGCCAAGGGCATCACACAGGAGGAGCTGGCGCACCGTGCCGGCATGGACCGCAGCTATCTCGGCACCATCGAGCGGGCCGAGCACAAGGCGACGGTCGTCACCGTCGGCCGGCTGGCGGCGGCCCTCTCGGTGCTTCCCCGTGATCTCCTGGAACTTCCCCCCAACCACCCCTACCTCGCGCGGCTTGCCGGAAATCCGTAGGTCCGGAACGGCGGCGCTGCGCATCGGATATCACAGCGCCGCCGTGTCTTTAGATGCCTTATAATGGCTGGTTGCCAACGGCGCATCTGGTGGGGTTTAGCTAAACTTTCAGTCTATTCTTTAGCGATGGGTGATGGACGAGACCGATCCCGGATCGGGGACCGGCGTGCCATCCGCACCCGCCGGCCCTCGACCGGCGGCATGGTCAGCGTTTCGTAGCCTTCACTGGGGGCGCAGGCCCCGTTCCCGGTCCACAGGGATGCGGTCGGTGACGGGGGTGGGTGTCGGTGCGGTCGTGCGTGGGAGTGTCAGCCGCGCCGCGCCGCCTCGATCGCGGCGACGTCGATCTTCGTCATGCCCATCATCGCCTCGAACGCGCGCTTCGCCTCAGCGCCGCCAACCGCCAGCGCCTCGGTCAGCACGCGCGGTGTGATCTGCCAGGAAACACCCCACCGGTCCTTGCACCAGCCGCACGCACTCTCCTGGCCGCCGTTGCCAACGATGGCGTTCCAGTAACGGTCGGTCTCCTCCTGATCGTCGGTGGCGATCTGGAACGAGAAGGCTTCGTTGTGCTTGAAGGTGGGACCGCCGTTGAGGCCGAGACACGGGACGCCGGCCACGGTGAATTCGACCGTCAGCACGTCGCCCACCTTGCCGGACGGGTAGTCGCCGGGCGCACGGTGGACGGCACTGACCACGCTGTCGGGAAAAATCTCGGCGTAGAAGCGGGCGGCCGCTTCGGCGTCCTTGTCGTACCAGAGGCAGATCGTGTTCTTTGCCATCGCGTGTCCTTTCGCTGTGAAGCCGGAGTCCGGCCCCATATCCCCGTCGGCTGTCTTCTGAGGTGGTTCGCCCAAGCGCATTTCTCCACCCCGGCAGAGGACGCGCCCTAACCGCGCCTCTGCTGTGGCGGCCCGCCGGTGTCCTCCAGCGTTACCGGCACGTCGTCCGGCTGATCGACCAGCATGACGCCAAGGCCGCGGGCCGACGACAGGAAGATGACACCGTGATCCTCCAGGGCCTTGCGCACGGCGTCGCGCGTCGTGTCCCGCACCTCAAGGCGGTCCGACTCCAGCCGCTTGAGGGCGGTCAAAGCGACCAGGGCTGTGTCCGCCAGCGTCTCCTGGGTCCAACCAAGAAGCGCCCGTGCCGCCCGTATTTGCCTGGGTGTGATCATCGACGATCACATTCCCGATGTGCACGCCCAGCGCCACACAGACGACTATTTTAGTCGCTTCAATGACGTGAAACCGTTACACTCTCCGGCTGCAAATATCCGCCACCTTTTCCCGGTCACGGGGTGATGATGGAGAAGCCGCGTTCCCGTCCCGCCTCGCCACCGGTACTGTCCAGCCACACGCGCAGCGACAAACGCCCGGGAAAGGGCCGGCAACGGTATGGAGGACGAGGGTGATGCCGCGCGTCTGGGAACTGGCCGCCTTGGTAAGGCGCTACGAGCAGTGCATGACCGATGGCGATGTCTTGACGCCTGTCGACCTGCCCGCAGCGGTGGAGAGCTATTGGCAGGCGGTGGACATCAAGGAGCTGATCTACCACGAGGCCCAGCGCTTCCGCGTCCCCATGCCGTGCACCGGCTGCTGGCAGGACGATCTACAGACCGTGCAAGCGTTCATTGCCGGGGGCGGCTGGCAATAGATGATCAAGACCTGTTCAGCGACTCGGCTTCTCGACCCCCTGCACCGTGCCGACCACGGACCGATTGAGCCGGCTACCCTGCCAGATGGGTCCACTCGAAACGATGACGTGCTGCTCGCCGTCCTCCGGCGCGACCTCGGCGAGACGGTGTTCGACGACGTCCTGGCCGCGCTCGACGACGAAATGGAGCGGCGGCTGCGCTCGGTTCAGCAAGAACCGTGGGATTGGCCCGGTATCCGCGACGACACGCGGGCGATGCTATCGCTGGCCGCCGGCTTCGGCTTCGGCACGCTGGCCACCCTGTCCCGCGCCGTCCTGTCCACAGGCGGACAGTCGTCGTGCCGCTTCGCGGAGGTGGTGCGGCCGTACGTGGCCGAGGTGCAGCGGCTGCGTTCGACCATAGCCGCATTGCGCCCCATGGTCGGCCTGGATAGAGGAGCGGTGATCGTCGGCGCGCGGCCGATGCGGGACGGCGCATCCTGAGGCGGACTGAGGATGACAGTTATGGCCGAAGACACGCCGGTCCATGTCCTCGTCGCCGAGGACGAGGTGCTGGTCGCCTGGGCGCTGCGCGCCATCCTGGAGGAGGCGGGCTATCAGGTCACGCTCGCCCACGATGGGGTGCAGGCGCTCGCCCTCCAGGCCCAGACCCCCGCCGACGTGCTGCTGACCGATCTCCAGATGCCCCGCCTCGACGGCTTGGCGCTGATCCGGCAGTTGCGGGCGGCGTATCCCACGTTGCCGGTGGTCGTGATGACCGACGCCCCGGACGCCAGCGCTCTTGACGAACTGCGGAGCGCAACGGCGGCCGGCACCATCATCATGACCAAACCGGTGAGTTCTCGGCCGGTCATCGCGGCCATCCAAACCGTGCTCGGGTCGTCATGACCACGCCCAGCCATATACGGACGGGGATGGCTCGCCACCCCGGCAACGAATGCGGGTTTGACCGGCTACGGGCCGCTTCACACGATGTTATGCAATGCCAACGCGGAGTGCTCCGTCTCATGACCGACGTCATCGAACAGGCCGCCAGGATCGTGGCCGCCTATGTCCGCAACCATCGCGTCGGTGTCGAGGAGGTGCCGTCCCTGATCGCCACCGTGCGCCGGGCTCTGGAAACCCTCGGCACGCCCGTGGAATCGCCGCACGCCGACCGGAAGCCGGCGGTGCCGATCCGCCGCTCGGTGACCCCCGACCACATCGTCTGCCTGGAGGACGGCCGGAAGCTGAAGATGCTGAAGCGCTACCTGCGCACCGTCCACGGCCTGTCGCCGGAGGAGTACCGGGTGCGCTGGAACCTGCCGGACACCTACCCGATGACCGCCCCGACCTATGCCGCCACGCGCTCCGCGCTCGCCAAGGCGCGGGGACTCGGCCGAACCGGCCGGAGGCCGCACAAGGGGGAATGACGGGTGCCGCCGTTCAGGCCGTTCCGTCGCGGCGGCCGGAAGACGGCATGTCCCCGCAGCCCTGAAGCACCACCCGGTTCTTACCGGTGCGCTTGGCCTCGTAGAGCGCGACGTCCGCCTGCCGGATCGCCTCCTCCGGCTCCAGCTCGGCCGCCGTCCACACCGACACGCCGGCCGAGCAGCCGACCCGCACCCGCCGGCCGGCGATGACCGCGCTCTGCCCCACCGTGGCGACGATGCGCTCGGCCAGCGCCAGCGTGCCGCACGCCGTCCCGCAGGCCGACGGGACAAGAACGGCGAACTCGTCGCCGCCCAGCCGCGCCACGAAGTCGCCGTCGCGCAGACAGCTCCGGAGCCGGCCGGCGACAATCCGCAGCAGTTCGTCGCCGGCCGGGTGCCCCAGCGTGTCGTTGACCGCCTTGAAGTCGTCGAGGTCGAGCAGCATCACCGCCTGCCGGGCGCCGTCCGCGGTCCCGACCTCCGTCAGTGCCGCAAGGCGCTCGGTCAGGTAGGCGCGGTTCGGCAGCCCGGTCAGCGGGTCGTGGTTGGCGGCGTGCCGGGCGCGCTCCTTCTCCTCCTCGGCCGCCCGATGGGCGGCCTGGACCAGCAGCTCGCGTTCCCGGCGCTCGGTCACGTCGGTCATCATGCCGACCATGCGCAGCGGCTCGCCGTCGGCGCCGAACTGCGCCCGGCCGCGGACGAACAGCCAGCGCCAGGTGCCGTCCTTGTGGCGCACGCGGCATTCCGCCTCGACCTGCTCGGCCCGGCGCTCCAGGTGCGCCTGCACGGCAGCCCGGAGGTCCGGGGCGTCGTCCGGGTGCAGGAGGTCCCAGAACTCCCGCGAGTCGTCGCCCATCTCGTGGTCGGCCAAGCCGTACAGGGCCTTCATCCTGGCCGTCCGGCGGACCTTGTCGGTGCGAAGGTCCCAGTCCCAGATGCCGTCCGTGGTGGCGGCCACCGCCATGTCGAAGCGCTCCTCGCTTTCCCGCACGGCCCGCAGCGCGTCGCGCAGGGCGTCAGCCTCGCGGCGTGCGCCGCGCAGGACGAGGACGCTGAGCGCCAGGCTGAGCGCCACGCCGCCGCCGCCCACCGCCCAGACCAGCAGGGTCCGCGACCACCAGGGAGCGAACAGCGCGTCCAGCGGCCGGCCGGCGATCACCACCAGCCCCTCCGGGTCGAGGCGGCGGAAGGCGTACAGGCGTCCGATGCCGTCGATGGTCGAGGTGCGTTCATAGACCCCGGCCTCCTCCGTCAAACGCTCCTGAATGTAGGACTCCGCCGGCCAGCCCTTGGCGGGCTCGGCGGTGGGCAGCGGGGCGCGCACGACGACATCGCCGTTCAGCTTTCGGATGGCGACCGAGGCGTTCTCGTCGCCGGCGATGCGGCGGTAGAAGTCCGCGAACCGGCCGGCCGGCACTCCGGCCACCGCGATGCCACGAAAGGCGCCGGAGGGGTCCTCCAGGCGCCGGGCGACGACGAAGAAGAAGCCGCCGGTCACGCGGCCCCAGATGAGCGGGCTGAGGAACAGCCGCTCGCCGGCCCTGGCCGCCTGGAAATACTCGCGGTCCGCCACGCTGAAGCGGCCCAGCCTCTCCTCGGCGGTGGAGAGGACGGCATCGCCGCGCTCATCGTACACCCACAGGGAATCGACGCCGTCGGCATCCCGAAGCATCGCCCGCAGCACCTCCCGGTCGGCGTCCGCCGCCTCGGGGGCCGGCAGCGGCCGGCCGGCGAAATGATCGGCGACCCGCCCGAGCAGCATGACGTCGGTCTGGATCACCGCCCGGACATGCTCGGCCACCAGGAGGGTGCGTTGATCCAGCTCCCGCTCGGCATGCAGGCGGGTGGTCCGGTGATCGACGATGGTGGTGGCGCTCACGGCGATGATGGTGACGGCGACCGCCGATCCGACCAGCGCGGCAACGAGGCTTCGTATGTTGGCCGTCAAATGATCCCGACTCTCGCGCCCGAACATGGTTCCTATGATTGCGGACCTTATCCGATTTTCTCTTGGAGATCACTTGCCGAAGGCGTGGAGGAGGCACGAGCCGCGCTACGTTTCCTTTGCGGTCAGCGCGGTCAGGTCGGCGAGAACGCCGCGGATGAAGTCCCACGGATAGCCGTCGGCGTCCGGCTCCAGCTCGCTCCATTCGGTGGCGATGGCGAGCTTGGCGATGACGCCGGGGATCGAGCGTGCGGGCGTGCGGGACGCGGTCTTGAGCAACTCGTCCACCCGCCGGTCAGCGGCGGCCTCCCGCTCCACGGCGCTGGTGAGGCCGACCGCCGCCGCCTCGGCGTCCCAGCGCGCCTGTGCGGTGGCAAGATCGCGCTTCAGGCGCCGGCGCAACGACCGTGTGGCCGGTGCTGTCCCCAACACCCGGTCGATCTGGCGGGCGTCCGTGGCGACAACCGAAGGGCGCCCGGGATCGTCGAGAGGGATTTCGACACGGGGAAAGCCGATCGTCTCGGCCAGCTCCCGTTCCAGGCGCTGGGCCTCGTGGCACAGCCGCTGCGAGGAGGCGAAGGTCTCGCGCCAATCCTGCCAGAGCAGGATGAGCGGGTCGGCGTTCTGTTGCTCGGATACGGCAGCCGTCAGAAGGCGAGCGGCCGCAGCTAAGCTCGTCCTGCGAGGCACAGGGCGTGCCTTTGGTGCTCGCGCCTTTGGAGACACGCCCACCTCCTTTGCGTGAAGCAGAGTAACTGATATTCTGCCGTTTGACTGCAATCAGGTCAACAGAAAAGATGCCCAACGACAGAAAAGACGTCATAACGCCCGCGCAATGCAGGGCGGGGCGCGGCTTGGTTCGCATGAGCCAGGAGCAGCTTGCGGAAGCCGCAGAGGTCGGCGAGAAGACCGTCGCGGACTTTGAGCGCGAGTCTGAGCGACGGCTCCATATCCGCACCCTTCGCGCCCTTCGTGCAGCGCTGGAAGCTGCCGGTGTGGAATTCATCCCAGAGAACGGCGGCGGCGAAGGGGTTCGGTTTAAGAAGGATCGGCCGCAGGAGACGGACGTCATTTGATCGCGCCCTCGACCGCGCCCACGGTCGCTTTGACTAAATCGAAGATCCCTCGGCGCACGCGTGGGTCCTTGATCCGGTAGTAGCATTTCACCAGTTCCAGCGTCTCCCGCCGCCCCATCGGCGGCGTTTCGGGATCGGACGGCTCGGAGGCACGGGGCGCCGCGTCCGGCATGTCGTCGAAGAAGAAGCTGACCGGAACATCGAGTATGTCTGCCAACTGCCAGAGCCGCGACGCGGCGATGCCGTTGGTACCGTGCTCGTATTTCTGGATTTGCTGGAACGTCAGGCCGACCCGCCGGCCCAGCTCAGTCTGCGACAGGCCGACCAGCGTACGGCGCAGCCGCAGCCGTCCACCCACGTGGGTATCCACCGTGTCCAGGCCGGTCCCGGCCTTCTGTGCGCGACCACGCCTCTTGCTCTTCACCTCTGGTACGACGTTCACGAAGCCCCCTCCTGCATCACGCCTTCGGCTGCGGGATGCGGCCATGCCCTTTCTCGCGTGCCGGCTGTGCAGCATGGACCGTCGCGCGCATGCTCTCAAGAAAATGTTACTCATAGTCTGTAGACCAATAGGCTACACGCGGGCTAGCTGCCCGGATGGACATCCGCAGGCAGGTCGGGCTCAACGTTCAGCGGATCAGGCGCACGCGCGGCTGGTCGCAGGAGGAGCTTGCCTTCGAGTCGGGGCTGCACCGCACCTACATCAGCGGCATCGAGCGCGGCGCCCGCAACCCGACCATCACGGTGCTGAAGGAACTGGCCGACGCGCTGGGTGTGCCGCCGAGCACGTTGCTGGAGCCGGATGGTGCCCCGGCTGCCGAAGGGGCCGGTTGATCGTCCTCCTGAGGACAGGGAGGGATTGGCCGGCACCGTGCGCGTTCAACGCGGTGGCAGGCCGTCGATGGGGACACCCCGAAACCATCGTACACATTCGGTTATCCAGAGAAACAGCGCCTCAATCGGGCGCCGGGTCGTCGGCGACCAGGGTCTCGAAGGCGTCTTCCCGGTCCGTTTGCCGGGCGAGGAGGGTGTCCAGCTCCCGCCGGGCCTGGACACGCTCGCGACGGGTCAGGACGCAAGCAGCCAATTCCACGCGGAGTTCCTGGATTTGCCGGTCGATGGTGAGCATCGGTCCCTCCTGTGTTTGAAGACAGGAGGGCTCGCACGGTGCCGGAGCGGTCCGGGTCGAGGTTCGCCGCAGGCGACCGGCCGGCCGGCGAGCGGGGGAGCCGAAATGCGCAGCATTTTGGGGGCACCGCTCGTCCTCGATGCGGAGCGATCCGGCATGGTAGGCTGGGAAGTCTGAAAAGGCAGATAGAACGTTCGGGAAAACGGGGACGCCGCAGATCGGACCGCCGCCGCCGTGATGGACCGGACGGACAGCCCTGCCGGTTGCAGCTCCCCGGACGGAGCGCTGCAACCGGCGTGTCACCTCAGCGGGACCAGATCAGCGCGTAACCGCCATCGACTTCGACCAAGCTGGCGTAGATCGGGGCCGGAAAGCTGGGATCGTCGAGCTTGACCGAGTGATAGGGCCGGCCGGTGTCCTTGGCGGCTTTCCGCCAGCCGGCGCCGATCTCGATCGGCCCGCACAGGGCGCGCAGGTCGGGGGACTTGTCGTGCTCCTTCTCCATGGGAACGAAGCGGGCCTTGATGTTGAGAGTGAGGGTCTTGATCGTGCCAGCGAAGGAACCGTCGTCGCTGCGGGTGAAGCTGCCGATCTGGGCCATCTGTCGTCTCCTTGATGGGGTGCGGTCGCGACCATCGCGGCCTTGATGGCGATCCAGGGGCGCCGGGCGACCGGCCCGCACCCAAGGGGCCGCAGCGCAGCGGAGGACCAGCAGGAGCCGGGCGTCTTGCCGCGCGAGGAAGCCGCGCGCCGGCCTTGGCCGAGCACGGCGGGGAAGACGGTCGGCTCTCGCCGGTTGCGGGATCGAGGTCGGGCTGCCGAGGCAGCCGTCCCCGACGCCAGAGTCGCCAGCAGACAAAGCCGCGCTGGCCGCACCGGACTCCGGACCGTTGAGGGCGCCGGATGGCTCAGCGGGTTTCGACCCGGAGAGGGATGGTTATGCTGGGCGCTCCCAGGCGCTCCACCATCGGCACACTGCGGCGGCCACACCGGCAGAAGGGGCACGACCCGACCGGCCGTGATTGCGCCTCGATAGAGCGGCGGAGATAGGACGCGCCTCCCGAACAGTGCCGAACCTTCCGGAGTCAGCCTCGATGGTCCCAGGAGAACCCGGCCAAGAAGGCGACTTTGTCCGTGTCGGCGGTGCGCCATTTCGAGAGCGGCGGGAGATCGTCGCGCGGCTACGCACCGGGCAGCCTTCAACGGGCCTTCGAGGCGGCCGGCTCGGCAGAGATCTGACGGCATGACCGTGTGGTCGTTCCCTGCCTGACCGATTGCCCTCGCACCGATGCTGAAAGATGCACCGGCCCCTCACCCTCGCTCCCGCCGAAACGGCGGCCGCGGCAGGGATCGAAGCCCGAAGGGCCGAGACACCACAGGTGGCTCGGTTCACGAGAGCCCGGTGGGCGGGCTAGCCCGCACAGCCGCCTACAGCGGCCACCTACCCTATGGCAATGATTAGGATCTGTTGGAGAGCCACGGCGGCTTCGGGCGTATTCTTGCCGATCGACTTTTGGGCCGACGGCGTGCAGAACCGGGCGTTCCGGAATCCCACGTTGAGAGGTTGTTCATTCCGACCGGGACTGGAAAGAGAGTTGAAGCCTTGAAATTCAAGTACGCTCAGTGTCTCCTGTCGGCAAGGGAACGAACTATTCTGGGGCTGGGCTGTCTCGCATGACTGTATGGCGGACCGATCGGATTGCTGCACCACCCAGGAGGGCGCCTGCGTGACGCGATCCGATGCACCAGCGCTCGCGGCGCAGATCGACTGGCCCTCTATCGACGATGCGCAGCCCTCTGAAGAAGGAGGACCAATAGCGCGCGGCGGCTTCAGTTATCAGGATGAGATCGCCGTCGGATTCCTCCTAGAGATGATCGAAGATGCGAACCTACTGAAGGTACATTGCGAGACTCATGACGATCTCGTTCTCGTGCGCTCAGCCGGTCCCGGGACCGAGCGGATCGCCGAATATGCGCAGGTGAAAGCCGAGGAACCAGATCAGCTTTGGACGGTCGCCACGCTCTGCGAGAAGAAGAAATCACCGAACAGTTCGCTCTTCGAGCGCTCCTTGGCACGCGACCGCCATGCGGAAACCGCCCGCTTCCGGATCGTTACGCTGCGGCCGCCCGCCAGCGCACTGGTGCCCCTGACCTATCCGGCCGATTCCGAATTTCGGGTCTTGGACTGCGAGGCAATGAGGGAGATCCACGAGGAACTAGACCGACGATTCCCCGAGGCGAAATCTCCAAAAGGAAATGATAGCGCCTATTGGCTCGCCCATTGTCACTGGGATGCGCGTTACGACCTGCAAACAGTTGCCAAAGACAACCAGCGGCGACTTTTCTCACTTGGAAACAAAGCTGGCTGCGTCCTTTTGATCGAGCAAATCACGACGCTGCTTGAGGATTTGCGCGCCATGGCGAAGACGGCGAGCGACCTCCAATGGGTACCGCATCGGGCCAAGAAGATTATCACCCGCGAGTTCATACTGAACTGGTGGTCCGATAAGCTGCGTGAAATCGCTGAAGGCGCTGCTCAGAAATCCGGTGGCAAGCTAGCCGATAAGCTCGTGGCCGTGGGGGTCTCAGCGGATATCATCGGTCTGGCGATCGAGTTGCGACGTGATTACGCAGCCCTGATCCGGTCGCCGCGCTACATGGAATCGGATGAGATCCGCGCCTTCCAGGGACGCGTTAAATCCGACGCGCTCACGCTGCGGACCCAACTGATGTCTGGCGCGCTGAAACTCGATGGCACGCAATTCCACGCCCGGTGCGTTGAGCAGATGGACGCAATCAATGCGAGCCGGCCGACTGGAGTTCCCGACCATTCCGCCTTCTTGAAGGGCTGCCTCTACGACATCGCCGACCGCTGCCTGCTGCGTTTTGAGCCGCCAGCATCATGAAATCGCTGTCCCGCCTGGGCACGCAGCCGGCGAGCCTGCCCCTCGCAGCAGATGATATTCTCGAATTCCACGCCGCGCGCCTGCTGCTTCTCATGAAGGTATGCGGGACCGCCAGCCGGATCGATGGATTGACCAAGATGGCTAAACTCGACTTCTTCGCGCGCTATCCCGAATTCTTTGAGGTTGCGCGTGCCGCGATCGCCAAAACACCAAGCGACCGCGACATAAGCGCGAACCCTCATCAGGCCGTTGAAGCCTCGATGGTGCGCCACCATTATGGCCCCTGGGACAAGCGCTACTATCACGTACTCGCCCATCTTGAAGCCAAGCAACTGATCAGCGTCGTAAAGGAGAAGAACTCCTATCAAATCAGCCTGACCGCGCTTGGCAAAGAAAGCGCGCAACGGCTCGCCGAGCGGCCGTCCTTCGCGCCTCTCATCGCCCGAATGAAGCAGATCAAGACTGTGTTCGGCCCCAAATCAGGTGGATACCTCAAAGATTTAATCTATCGATTATTTGATACAGAAGTCAGTCGGCGCGAAATTGGGCGTGTGATCCAAAGATGACGACCATCTTTTTCTCCATCCTGTCGTTGAATCGTCGCTTTACCACGGGCGGCAATGAAAGGTTGTTCTTCGAGGAGGGGGTGAACCTGCTTGTCGGTAGCCCTAATACTGGCAAGACCAAATGGCTCCAGACCCTCGACTATCTTCTCGGTGATCCCGGCCCCGATCCATTTGAAGATGATGAGGACGAAGGTCTCGCCCTCAAATATGACGCTGCCTCCGCACAAATTCGGATCGGCGAGCAAACCTTCTGGATCTCTCGGCGGTGGAAGGAACCTGGCGGCAAGGGCAAGGTTTATGTCGATCAGGAACCAATGCTCGCGCGAGAGTTTCAGCATTGGCTGCTCGACAAGCTTGGCATCCCGCTGCTTAATTTTCCCAAAGGCAATCCGATGTCTGGCCAGACATGGCCCGAACTGAGCTTTCGGATGCTGCTGCGCCATATCTATCGCCGCCAGGGGTTCTGGACCGATCTTGCCGACCGCCAACCCGAAGCCGAGCAACTTGCTTGCGTTTTACAGTTCTCAGGACTTGCCGAGCATATCTTCAGCTCGGACTACGGCACGCTCGTCGAGTATAAATTGCAGGTCGAGAAACTGAAGCTTCAGCGCGAAAATTATGCGGCGGCGCTAAACCAATTATCGCGTGAGCTTCTTGCCGATGGTGACATCCAGCTTGATGTCAGTGCCGCAACGATTGCGGCTGCCAAGACGAGACTGGAAGATCATCGCACCCGCTTGCTTCAAGAGCGCGATGCGCTTCTATCGACTACCGCGGACACCGTTCTGCCGGCCGGACAGCGTAGCCGTGTTGCGGAACTCGGCGTCTTGCGCGCCACCACCTCGGTAGGGATCGAGGAAATCAGCCGCCGGCAGAAGGAAGCTGCCGAGCGTCTCGGCGAAGTTGAACGTTATCGCCTCGACCTTACAGAAGAGATCGAGCGGATGGATCGAGCGGCGGACGCCGGCGCGATCCTCGCCGATTTGCGGATTACCCACTGCCCGGCCTGCGATCAGACAGTGAAGCCAACAATCGGGCATAGTCACGATTGCTTCTTGTGCCATCAGCATCTGCCCGCCGATCCGATGATCGAAGGTATGGGCACGGCGAGATTACGCTTCGAACGCAATCGCCTCGTCGGCGAATTGGCTGAAGCGGACGAGCTATTAGCGATGATCGGAAGAGAGGTAGAAAAGCTTGCGGCCGATGTTGCCGCCGCAGAAATCGAGCTTCGGGCGATTGACCGAGAGTTGGCGCCAGCGCGCTCGGCCGTTGCGGCACTTGCACAGGACAATGTGAGTGCCATCGACCTGATGTTGGGTCAGATCAACGAACGGGACCGGCAACTCGACCGGGTCATTGAGGCGCTGGGTGTCGGCCTGGAGATCACGCGCGAGATCGCAAAACTTGAGAAGCTGATCGCGCCGCTGGAGATCAGTGTTGCTGAATCAACTCGTGCCATCGACTTCGATATTGCAGCCGAGCAGCTCGAAGTCGGGATGAATGCCTATCTGGAAACCTTGAACCAACTTCAGCCTCAAACATGGCGACATAATCCTGTACGCGTCGAGCTTTCGGGTCGCGCATTTCGGGTGCTTGTCGGACGGCGCATATGGTCTAAGGCGCTGGGCGGAACGGATTCCCTCTACTTCTTGATGGCCTATCACTACGGACTTCTCACGCTCTCGACCATTAAGGGCTGTCACTATCCCGGGCTTGTGATCATCGATGTGCCCGGTGATTTCCTTGGGGAGAAGATCGGCGACAAGGAAAATTTCATCGTTCAGCCCTTCATCGACCTGCTAGGCTCCGAGGACTATGCCAGAGCGCAAGTCATCATGACCGGCGCGTCATTCGAAGGTCTGGACGGCGCGCATTTCCAGCGACTGACCCACGTCCATATTGCCTGATCATAGTATCGAGGGCCTGTCCCACCCTCGATACTACGTAAGCAAGCAACCGTGGCTGGTTCGAACCAGATAATTCTCAAGGACGCACATTGGTCGCGAGGCCATAGAGCTACAATTTCTCAATCTAAAGAGATACCGCTGCGCGATATAGTCATGGCAAGATGGAAAGTTTCTCGCCCCCTCAAGCTGGGAGTTTTTCAACACTATCGGCGCAGAGCGAAAGCTCACCTTCTGCGATCTCTGATTTACGGAAATCCGGCAATCCGCCTTTGCGGATCGCCGGATGGACGGACGCTCACGCCTTACCCTCACCGAAGCGCCAAACCGGGATGCCCATCGTCCGAGCCTTGTCGGCAAGGTTCTGGGCGATGCCCGAGCCGGGGAAGGCGACGATGCCGATCGGCAGCGCCTCCAGCAGCCGGTCGTTGCGCTTGAAGGGAGCGGCCTTGGCGTGCCGCGTCCAATCGGGCCGGAACAGCACCTGCGCCACCTTGCGGTGCTCGGCCCAACAGGCGGCGATGCGCTCGGCACCCTTCGGGCTGCCGCCGTGCAGCAGCACCATGTCGGGGTGCTTGGCGCGCACCTTGTCGAGCACCGCCCAGATGTGGTGATGATCGTTGCACTCCACCCCGCCGGTGAAGGCGATGCGGGGACCGGCCGGCAGCAGCGGCTCGGTCTCGGCCCGCCGCTTGGCGGCGAGGAAGTCGCGGCTGTCGATCAGCGACGCCGTCAGGGTGCGGCGGCTGACCAGCGAGCCGGCGCGCGGCCGCCAGCCGGAGCCGGTGAGGACCTCGAACAGCTCGGCGGCGTGGTCGCGGAAGGTCTCCATGGCGGTGCGGCGCTCGATCAGCGTCAGCCCCTCGGCCAGCAGGCGCTCCAGCTCGACCGAGCGGATCTCCGAACCGTCCTGCTCGCGCTGGCTGCGCTTCTGGGCGTCCTCGTTGTCGTCGAGTTCACGCTGCACCCGATCGGCGGCGCGGTGGAACAGGTTGACGGTGGACCACAGCAGGTCGGCCAGGTCGGGCTCCAGCCGGGTGTCCGTCAGCGTGACCACCAGGGCGTCGAAGACGTCGGCCAGGGCTCCGCGGATGGCGGTCTCATCCGGCAGCGGCCGGGGGTCGGGATCGTCCTGGAAGGGGCGGTGGCCGTAGAGCTGGAGTTCGACCAGCGCGTGGTCGGTGGGGGAGGAGGCGTGGCGGGGCTCGGCATCGTCGGTGACGGAGGGGGTGCGCATGGCGGATCGTCCTTCGGCTGGGATCGGCCGCGCCCATCGCGGCCTTCGTGGCGATCCCTTCGCGGCGGGCGGGGCGGGGCGGCACCCTCTCGGGCCGCAGCGCAGCGGAGGACGGCGGCGGGCGGCTTTCTTGTTTCGCGAGGAAGGCCGGCTTGCCCGGCCGGGGAAGAAAGTTGACCGCCGCCGTTGCGGTCCCGTCCCGGCTGCCGCCCGATCGCCCGCTGGAAGGCCGTGGCCGCGGCCTCTCCCGGACTGGACGGTCTGCGACCAGCCAGCTGGCGACCCCATCGGCGACCGTCCTCCCCGCCTATCCGTCAGCCCCCCGGATCGCCGGTCTCCCAGCCCCCTGCGCCCTCCTCCGGCGCGAGTTGCGCCCGCAGATACGCCCGAAGCATCGCCAGGCCGTGGTTCCGAAGGTCGTCGTTGAGGTCCTTGGCCTGCGGCGCCAGCACCCGGATCTCGACGCCGGCCGCGTCGGCACGCTCGCCCAGCCGGTCCACGGCCCGCTGCCCGGCCGCGTCGTTGTCACGGGCGATGTAGAGGCGCCGCAGCGCCGACGGCAGCCGCAGGGCAGCAAGGTGACCGGCCGAGAGCGCGGCCACCGCGGGCAGGACCGGCAGAGCGCGCCGCAGCGCCAGCATGGTCTCGATGCCTTCCCCCGCCGCCAGCGCATCGTGCGCCACGCCGAAACGGACGCCATTGCCGAGCAGGCGCCCCAGCGCCCGGCGTGGTGACGGCATGGCCGCCTTGCCGCCACCGACCGGGTCGAGCCAGAGCCGCTGCACACCGGTGATCCGGCCGTCCAGGTCGGTGACCGCCGCCACCAGCGCCGGGCCGGCGGCAAACCGGTCCTCGGCATCCCGGTACCAGCAGCGCGGCTGGAAGCGCAGGGGGCCGGAAGTCCGGATGTCCGGAAGTCCGCGGTTGCGCAGATACGCCTCGGCCAACGTGCCGGTGATCGGCAAGGACCGGGCGAACAGCCGGCGGGCGGCCTCCGGCGATCCGGCCGACACCGGCGCCTGACGATCGTCGGGATCAGGGCCGATCCTCGGTTGGCCGAGAAACGCCCGGGCCTCGGCCAGAACATCACGCAGGCGGTCGAGCCCCCGGTTCGCCCTGATGAGATCGAGCAGGTCGCCGTGCTCGCCGGTGGCGGCGTCGGCCCATTTGCCGGCGGCGATGCCGTGCAGGTGAACGTAAAGGCTGCCCCCTGGCGTGCCCTGAACGTCGCCGATCCGCCAGTAGCGCCCCTCCCGCCGGCCAATCGGCAGGTAGCGCCGGCACACCGCCTCGGCCTCCCGCGCGAGGCGCTGCGCCATCTCCGATGCCACGGACACGGTGCCGGCCGCTCACACAACCGTCCGATCGACGACGCGCAGCAGCGGGTGCCGCGCGAGCAGTGCCGCGAACACCGCCGCTCCCCGCTCGCCCACCGGCACGAACAGCCGCAGGCTCCAGGCGATGATCTCCCCCGTCAGCCCCAGCGCCTTCAGCCGGTCCACCATCCCGCCGGTGAAACCGAACAGTTCGACGCGATGCGCGCCCGCCACCGTCACCCGGCGCAGCCACAGTCCGTCGGCCAGATGCAGGGCCACCCGCTCGCCTTGCAGCAGTCCCCAGGACTCCTCGACCGACGGCACGGGAACCGCTGCCCCGGCCCCAACGCCGAAGTTCCGCTCGACCTCGGGCAGAACGTCCGGCGCCACCACGCGGCCGATGATCCGCTCGCCCGCGTCGGTCTGCAACCGCACCACCCGCAGGTTCGTGTCCGGCAGGCGCCGCCACACCGGCAGCAGCAGCCCGGTCACGAGGTGGAGCGTGCTGGTGGAAAATTCCGGCACCGTGGCGACCTCCGCCTCCCAGGCGGCCGAGAAGGCCGGTGGTTCGGTCGGGCGCCACTGGCTCTGGGCAAGTTCGGCCAGCGTCACCGTGACCCGCTCCATCGGCCGGAGCAGCCGCACCCGGCGCTCCACCGTCCCGTCGTCCAGCATCAGGCTCGCCGCCGGCACCGCCACCGCCACCCGCCCCGAGCGCGTGTTCACCAGCAACTGGGCCTGCGGCCCGGCGCCGCGTTCCAGCGCTTCTTCCAGGTCCAGCGGCTGGTTGCGGTCGCGCCGCGCCAAGGTGAACAGCCGCGTCTCCGCCCCGGTCGCCGCGTGGGTGTGGAGCGTCCGCCGCCCGGTGATGGTGAAGCTGTCCGCCACCAGCGTCTCGACGCCGCGGTCGTAGGTGCCCGACGCGATGGCGCCCTCGATCCTGGCGGTGAGCAACTGCTCGAACACGGTGAACAGCGTGTTCTGCAAGCCGATGGTCAGCGCCAGCAGCCGGTTGAGAAAGGTGGTGATCGGCGGCAGCTCGTCGCGCATGCCGCCGTCCCGGTCGCTCAAGGATAGGCCAGTTGCCGCCTCGAACGCGCCCAGCGAACAGCCTTCCACCTTGCCGGCGTGCAGCAGGCCGTAGAGCTGGCGGAGGGCGGCGCGGGCATAGACGGATTCGAGGTTGTCGTCGGCGCGGAACAGGCCCTGACCGCCGGTCTGGCGCTGGCCGCGGGTGATGGCGCCCAGCGTGTCGAGCCGGCGGGCGATGGTGGAGAGGAAGCGCTTCTCCGCCCGCACGTTGGTGGCGATGGGACGGAACAGCGGCGGCTGCGCCTGGTTGGTGCGGTTGGACCGCCCCAGCCCCTGGATGGCGGCGTCCGCCTTCCAGCCCGCCTCCAGCAGGTAGTGCACCCGCAGCCGTTGGTTCCTGGCGCCGAGATCGGCGTGGTAGCTGCGGCCGGTGCCGCCGGCGTCGGAGAAGACCAGGATGCGCTTCTCGTCATCCAGGAAGGCCTGGGTCTCGGCGAGGTTGGCCGAACCGGGGCGGCTCTCCACCGCCAGATGCTCCAGCCCGCCGGGATCGGTCTTGCGCACGATGCGCCGCGAGCGGCCGGTGACCTCGGCCACCGTGTCGGCGCCGAAGCGCTGGACGATCTGGTCGAGCGCCCCCGGCACAGGGTCGAGCGCGGCCAGCCGCTCGATCATGCGGTCGCGCCGCTCGACCGCCTCGCGGCACAGCACCGGCTGGCCGTCCTGCCACACCGGCCGCGACGACAGGGTGCCGTCACCGTCGGTGAAGGGCTCGTGCAACTGGACTGGGAAGGAGTGGGCCAGATAGTCGAGGACGTACTCCCGCGGCGTGACGTCGATGCGGATGTCGCCCCATTCCTCGGTGGGCAGATCGGCCAGCCGGCGCTCCGTCAGCGCCTCGCCGGTGGAGACAAGCTGCACCACCACCGCGTGGCCGGCGGCGAGGTCGCGCTCGATCGACCGCAGCAGGGTCGGCGTCTTCATCGCGGTGATCAGGTGGTTGAAAGAACACATGTCACACTACCCCTCGCCAGGGCTTTCCGGCGCATGTGAGAGTTACCCGTGCAGGCCATGCCCATGAAGGGAAGGTCCTGCGG
>NZ_JBHSLC010000055.1:0-3853 GCF_042657465.1 Azospirillum himalayense
GTCCGCCAAGCCGAGGGTGTGCAGCAGGTTGGCCACGGTGCGGGGACCAACCGCCAGCACCGCACCGACCGCGAGCGCGGCCACCGTCGATCGGGTGCGCCCCGAGAAGGCAACCAGATAAGGCCACAGCCAAGCGACGAAGGCCGGGGGAAGAGGGATGGCGAGGTGTGCCATGGGGCACCTGTGGCGTCGTCGGAGGCTGACCAGCCAACAACCCTTCGCCGACGGTGTTGCGACGCCCGCCTATGACAGGACAAGCGTCCCAAAATGCGCAAAGTCGAATTAGTTAATCAGTGCCAAGGCGGAACCGATCGAGAACCCACAGCGATCAACTGCTTCGCTTCCGTTTGCACCGAGAGCTGCATAGAACGCGGTCTTCCCGACTTTGATCCGCGCAGCGGCCTCACGAAGCGTGAACCCTTGGGCGAAGAGCAGCTTTGCCCGGTGCAGCTTGTCCCCGGTCACCTCCGGCGTGCGCCCACCCTTTCGGCCACGGGCGACGGCAGCGACCAAGCCAGCACGGCGTCTGGGGCCGGGGTGCTGTCCGTTTCATCGCCAAGGCGGTACTTACCGGTCCGAGCTTGCGGGAAGAAGCGGTTCTCTTTTTACCCAAGAGAACCGATGATCTCGCGATACGCCCGTTCGGGGAACGCTTTGAGCGTCTTGGTACGCACGTTGCCAAACCCACCGAGCATCAGCATGAACCGCGCGGCAACAGCATCGTCCGGGGCCTCATACACGGCGATGAGATCGTACTCTCCCATGGTCATGTAAATGGCCTGAAATTCCCCACCCATCTCCTTGAGCGCCGCCTTCGCCGTGTCCAGCCTCTTGGGTGACTCCCTGACGTTGCGAAGCCCCTGATCAGTCCAGTTCGCCAGCATAACATACGTCGTCATCACGTGCCTCCCGTCTTCCGTTGGCCGCGCCGAAGCCAGTCACCCCAGCAGCAGGAGAGCGGCCCCGGTGCCGATCAGGGCACCCGCCCACAGCAGATCGAAATTCACCCAGCCGCGGCGCAGGATGCCCAGCCCGACGGTCTCAAAGACAACCAGCCCCATGATCGCGATCACCGCCAGCATGGCCGCCATATGCACCAGGACTACAGCCAGACCAACCGCCGCCGAGCCAAGCGCGGCAATCATGCCCGTCATCTCGGCCCCTGGTCCACACAGCGACAGCGCCATCAGCTGTGCTGGGGCGAGCAGACCCAGCAGCAGGGGCAGGACCATCAGCCCGGCGCCATGCGCCGATGCCATCAGAAAGGACCACAGGACCAGCCCGGCAAAACCGGTGTGCATGCCGACCCGCACCCGATGACGGTAGCCACGCACCAGCCGATAGGCGCCGAAGCTGATCAACACGATCACAGTGGTCGGCTTCACGAGGTCGGACGCGGTGACCAGATTGGCCGTGGCAAAGCTAATCACCACCAGCAGCACCGACAGGGCGTGGCCCAGCGCGATCGGTGGCAGCGCTTTAATCACCGCCCTGCGGCGGCCTTCCTGCAGACCCAACGCGACGGCGAAGAGCCACCCCATGGCTGGGTTGACCCCGTGGAAGGCGCCAAGACCAATCAGCGCCAACCACTGCCAGGGGTCACTCATGGATAGCAGTACGAGTCCGAGGACGCGTCACCGCCTTCCAGCCGGATTTGGTGCCCGCGGAACCCGTCCTCGAAGCGCAGGAAGAACCGCTCGTCGATGTTCAAGCCGCCCTCCGGGGAGGCGTCGAGCTTGACCATCCAGCTCTTGATGCCCTCGGGATAGAATTGCTCATCCCAACTCCGGTACAGCGAATTGGTGAAGTAGACACGCTTGCCGTCACGGCTCACCTCGACCATCTGCGGGCCACCGTTGAGGTCGCCTTCAGCACTTGGGTGTCGGCTGCGCCCGACGATCCCGCCCAACCGGACCGAGCCGGTCAGTTTGGGTTGGAAGGGGTCAGAGACGTCGTAGCGTTGCATCTCTCCGGTGCTCCAGCACGACACGTATAGCCAGCGGTCGTCCAGCGACAGGTCGATGTCGGTGACCAGCGGCGGCACCGCCTTAAAGCCTTTGAGAATGGGCGGCAGTTGATCTGGATCGGCCGGTTCAGCCGGGATGTCGATGACCTTCCGCATCGCCCATTGTCCACCGTCGCGATGCCACAGCCAGATCGACGAGGAGAGATCCTTCAGATTGACCACGGCGTTCATGAAGCCATGCGCCTTGGTCGGATCGTGCGCCGGGCGTAACTCCAGTGCCAGCTGATACTCCGGACCCAAATCGATGGTCTGCCGGTGCCGGCGGCGGTGCAGATCCCAGAAGTGGACTCGTCGACCATACTTCGCACCCAGCAGAAGTTCCGGGTTGAGGCCGTCCTCGATCATGTCGGGCGTACCCCATTCGCTGGTGATCATCGTATCCTGGCCGAGGTGCCACCAGACATCGTAAGAGAGGAACTGCGGCCCGCGGTCGATTTCCCATTGGCCGAGCACGTCGAACGTCTCATGGTCGATAAGGAACACACCGCCCGGCCCACCGCCATTGCCCTCACCGTTGCCGAGCGCGCTGACATAGATGCCCTCAGGACCGCAATGCAGGGTGTGGGGGCGGGAATAGTTGGCGCGGGCGGCCAGCTGCTCCGGCTCGATCACCTTGACGATCTTTGGATGGGCTGGGTCTGGCTTGGTGTCCACGATGTGAATGCGCGAAGACCGCAGGCCCGGTACGATGAGGTAGCGCCGCTCGACATGCGGATGAGGCGCGTAAGGGCACAAAGCGGAACTGCAGGCGTTCCAGCCGAAATGGTGCAGCTCGTCACCAACATTTGGCATGTCGATGCGGCTGATGATCCGGCCGTAATCCGAAGAGCCGGGATCGACGTCAACGACACCGAGGGCATCCGGGCGGGCGATGGTGTCCGTGTTCAACATCGCCACATAGGCCAGCCGCTCCGGGGGAGCATTCATCGCCATACGTGGAGATGGATAGAAGCTGGGATCGGGGGTCCAAGTGGCCATGGAAGAACCTCTCAAGTCGCCACGCGCCTAACAAGGAGGGTATCGCGACACAGAGGTTTGTGATGCGAAGGAAAGGGGCTTGTCGGTTCTTCCATAAGTGGGTTTGGTCACCCCTATTCTGGTTCAAAATAATTGGGATAAAGGCACGGTGATCAGGTGTGCCATCCATTGGCCCCACGCCGATGGCCTGATCTGCGGTCTCCGTGAACGCGAGGACGGCCTTTCTATACCCATCCGCGCTGCGGACTTCCCGCATCCAGAGGCGTATTCTGACACCTCCGCACCTTAACTTTTCCATGGATGGGTGCCATGACCAGGTCGGCAGCCAAAACCTTCGATTTTGATGACCTGAAACGAGCCATCGAAGATAGCGATGCCGACATGCTGGTCCAGTTTTATGCCGATGATGCCAAGATGATCATCGTCGATCGCAACCGTCCGCCCAGCTCACCGATGACGTTGTCGGGCAAGGAGGCGATTGCGGCATTCTGGCGTGATGTCTGCTCCAGGAACATGACGCATCGCGTCGGTCGAGAGGTGGTCGGGGCGGACCGCGCCGCCTTCGTTGAAGAGTGCGCCTACTCTGACGGGTGCCATGTGATGTCGGCGATGACCCTCGACCTGCGGGATGGGCGGATCGCCAAGCACCTCACTGTTCAAGCATGGGATGAAGTCAGCTGCGCGACTGGTCGAGCATCGGGGTCCGAGTAGCGGTGGAACAGGAACTCCGATAGGGTCAGAGCGACTGCACGGTAAGCGTTACGAACGCCCCCTTCTTCCCGAACCGGGTTCCGTGATCGAGATTGCGCGCGGGCTCACGGGACGCGGAGGGTACGATGGAGGATGGCG
>NZ_JBHSLC010000056.1:0-3923 GCF_042657465.1 Azospirillum himalayense
CAAAACGCTCTCTTCAACAACCGACATGCTGGCCTCCCTCTACAGAAGGAGGTCCAGTTCCTCTTGTCGTTAAGGGTCTAGTTTGCCAAGACGCCCGACAGTTGGTCGTGTCGAGGCTGACGTGCCCGAGCCAGCTGCGGATGACGGTGATGTCGACACCCGCCGAGACAAGGTGAACGGCGGTGGCGTGCCGGAAGCTGTGCGGTGTCACATGCTTCGAACGAAGCGTCGGTATCGTTTTCGCAGCAGCCTCGACGTAAGCTGCCAGCTTGAACCGCACACCGGAGGCGCCCAGTGGTTCGCCATATCGGTTTACGAAGAGGCGCTCACCTGGTGCGCGCGGCTGCCGCTCCAACAGCTTCTTGAGCAACGTGGTGGTTTCCGGCCAGAGCGGGCAGAGGCGTTCCTTGCGCCCCTTGCCATGGAGACGCACACAGTAGGGCGCTTCGAACCGGATCGCCTCAGGGCACAGATCAAGCGCTTCCTGGATGCGCGCGCCGCTGTTGTAGAGGAAGGACAGCAGCACATGGTCGCGCAACCCTTCGATTGTCGATCGGTCAGGCTGCGCGAGGATGGCCTCGACCTCTTCCGGCTCAAGGTAGCAGGGTGCCGAGGTCGGGCCTCGCTTCAACGGAACGCCCAGAACCTCCGCACATTGCGCGATATATTCAGGATTCTTGTCAGCCACGAAGCTGAAGAAGCTGCGTATCCCCGCCAGCCGGCAGTTGCGCGTGCCGATCGTGCCCTTACGCTCATGTTCGGCATGGCTGAGGAAGGCACGCACCTCGTTGGCGGAGATATCGGCCAGGGTGATCCGTGCAGCCCCGCCGCCTTTTCTCTCCGCGACGAACCGGAGCAACAGCCGCCAAGTGTCCCGGTAGGACCTGATCGTATGGATCGAGGCACTTCGCTGCTCGGCCAGCCACTCCTGGAAGAACGCCCGCAACAATGCGGGGAACGGATTGCTCATTTTCATGACAGCGCCTCCATGTTGAGGCGCGGAGCGCCGACCACTCGGAACCGCTCGCTTGCTTCCTGCAGCAGATCCTGCGTGACGGTGATGTAGACCAGCGTGGAGTTGATGTCCCGGTGGCCCATAAAGGTCGAGAGGAAGCGCAGCTTGTCCTGCGGATTGATGCCGGATCGATACCATTGGAGGATCCGGTTCACGACCATCGAGTGCCGCAGGTCATGCACACGCGGCCCCGCCCGCCCGGAAGGCGGTTTGAACCCGGCGCGGCGCATGACGGTGGTGATCATCTTTGAGACCACCACCGGGGTGTAACGATCATTGAAGTGGTCGTGCCAGAACAACCCCGACTGCGGGTCTTGCGGGGCGCCGGTGCGCCGCCTCGCATCGAGATAGGCGCGCAGTTCGACCATGACGCTGTCGGGCAGCGGCAGGATCCTGGTCTTGTAGAACTTCGTTTCCCGGACCGTGATCGTGCCCGACGGAAGGTTGACGTCACCCAGATCGAGGCCGGCAAGCTCACCACGTCGCAGCCCGGCACAGTAGGCCAGAAGGATCATGGTGTAGAGGCTCGACGGCCGCAGCGGAGCGTGGGGCGATGGATAGGAGCGGGCAACATCAAGCATCCGCCGAACATCGGCCGGGCTGAAGATATGTGGCCGCCGATGTTCACGCGCGACTGCCCGCTCCGGCTGCGGATTGAAGCGTTTCGGCGGGATGTTCGGATCAAGGCGGAACCGCGCCTTGGTCAGGATGCGTCCCAGCTTCTGGCATTCCGCGGCGTGATTGCGGGTGGGCTTGGCGGCTGCCCAGCGTGCCAGCATCGTCTCGAGCGGCTCTCCGGCAAGTTCGGGATGTGCTTGAAGGAACCGATCGAACCGCAACAGCCAATGGGTCTGCGTCTCATACTGGTATCCCCGTCTGCGCACCAGCATGACATGGTCACGCATGAAGTCCCCCAGAACACTGCCGAAGGGCGCAGGTCGTCGTAGCGCAGCAAGGGCGGCGTCGGGATTGGGGGAAGCCAGAGCCCGCCAGATCGGCTTGTTCTGTTTGATGTTGTACCGACTGCGGAGCACGGCGATGGGGTTGTTGGCGATCAACCCGATCTCGACGAGATAGTCGAGGAAGCGATCAACGATGCAGACCTGGTTCAACAGCGACGACAATCGCCAACGTTTCTCCATTTCCCTCAGCCAGGCCTCGAGCATCGGCTGGTCGACTGCCGGATGCTGCCGGGCAACATCGTCGAAGCTGCGGAGGATACCGTGATAGATGCGGCAGCTTCTCTCGCGGAACTGTGACGTTTTCAAAAAGTCAGCGACAACAGTGCGATCAGGATCAGGCCATGCGCTCATGACAGCACCTCCGATCCGGGTACGTCGAGCGCCACCGCCCGAAGATCCTCGGTGGCCAGCTTGAGATAGGAGTTCGTGGACGCGGTGGATCTATGCCCGAGCACATCGCCGATGATCTTTTGCGGAACCGACGCCCGCAGCAACTCCACGGCCCGAGCGTGGCGGAAAACGTGGGGGCCGCGTTTCCCCGGTGGGTTGATGCCTGCGGCTGACAGGCGTTGCCGCACCATGCCATACAGATTCTGCATAAACGTATAGGGCGCGCAGGATCGGACGAAGATTTCCCGCCCTTCGACCTGCGGGCGGCCGAAGCGTAGATAATCGAGCAGCGCCTCGCCAACCGGCGTCAACAGCGGCATGTACGAGCACGCGTTGGTCTTGGTGTGACGGATACATAAGGATTCAGCGCGCCAGTTGATGTCGTCGAGCCGGAGTTTGCAGATTTCGCCTTCTCGCAGCCCGTAGGTGGCAAGCAGTTGAAGGATCGCATAATCGCGCAGTCCCCTCGGCGATCTGTCCTTCGCCGTCACCTCCAGCACCGCGGCGATCTGGCCACTGTCCAAGGTCGAGGGAACGTCCTCGTAGGCATAGAGCATGGGGCCAATGACGTGTGGCGTGAGGTCGGTCGGAATCCGCCCCGTCCGATGTAGGTAGCGCAGCAGCGAGCGGTGCCATGCGGCAACCCTTGCGAGCGATATTCGGCGCAGGCCAGCGGTTCGCATGTCCATGTAGAGATCGATGTCCCGGACGCTCAATGCCCGCAGACCGTCGGCCCCACCGCGACCGAACTGCCAGTCCAGAAAATGCCGTGCCTCCCTCATAAGCGCGTCGATGGTCGCATCTGCCAGACCACATTCTTCGTGCAACCAGGTCTCGTATTCCTGGCAGATTGCGTGCCGGAGCGCCGCATCCGGCCCGATCACTTCAGGCACAGGTGGCCATTTGCCTTGGGCCAGCCGCAGCAGCTTGCGGATCGCCGTGTGCGGGAGCTTGTGCCAGCGCGAACTGGGATCTCGACCGTAGCGCACACGAAAGCGCTGAATTGCATGGGAAAAATACTGCTCGATCTGCAGCGGCGCCACAGTCCGCACAGACAGGTCGCGCTCTGCCAGATAGTCAAGAAAGGCGCGGGCATAGAGACGATGGTTGGCGACGACCGCCGGGTTGTAGTTTTGCTCCGTGAGCAGTTTCGAAAGTTTGGCGATCAATTCGCCATGCGCATCCGACATGATTGCCTCCTCAGTTGGTTGAGAGGCCTCCGAGGTTCGCAATCAAAATAATCCGCAGCAAGGACCGCACCGATACGCAGAAATCAAGGAATAGGGACGTGAAAACTGAACTCCTTCGCATTATCGCGACCTCGCGATTACAGGTCATCCACGCCAACCTCGACGCCGCGCTGGAGGCCGCCAACGTCACCGGAAGCGGCGGCACCCTGAACCGCGCCGCCAAGGCCGCCGCCCGTTCCGCCTTCGAGAGCGCCAAGCAGCGCTTCTTAAATCGCGCTTCATACTGCCCCCGTTGCGCATCCTGGTTGTTCGAAGAGATCGAGGTGCGTGTCTATCACTCTGATATATATGCCTTTCTGGCGCCCT
>NZ_JBHSLC010000057.1:0-597 GCF_042657465.1 Azospirillum himalayense
GCCCATGTCGTGGTGGCGAAGTTCGCCTGGCATCTGCCGCTGTACCGGCAAGCGCAGATGTTCGCCGGTCAGGGCGTGGCGCTCGACCGCGCCACCCTGATGTTCTGGGTTCGCCGGGCGGCATGGTGGCTGAAACCCTTGTACGACCGGCTCCTGCTCTATATCCGCTCCCAGGAGCGGGTGTACTGCGACGAGACGCCGTTGCCCCGGCTCGATCCCGGGCGGGGCCGGACCAAGGTCTGCCAACTCTGGGCCCAGGCGGTGGACGACCGCCCCTGGCAGGGGCCGGCCATGCCGGCGGTCGGCTACGTGTTCGCCGAGGGCCGCGACACGGCGGCGCTGCAGGAGCAGATGGCGGCTTTCGCCGGCATTCTCCAGGTCGATGGCTACGCCGCCTACAAGGCGCTGGTGCGCCGCCGGCGCTCCGGGGCGAAGGTCCGGCTGGTGTTCTGCCTGAGCCACGCGCGCCGCAAGTTCGTGGCGGTGTTCAAGACGACCAAATCAGAAGTCGCGCGGGACGTGATCGCGCGCATCGGCGCGGTGTACGCCATCGAGGAGCGCATCCGCGGCACGGCGGCCGAAACGCGCCGACGGGTG
>NZ_JBHSLC010000058.1:0-3100 GCF_042657465.1 Azospirillum himalayense
CGAAAAACGCTCCATTCCGACCAAAACGGGCGGCAAAAACGCCTTTTTCAAGCCTTAGCGGAGGCAAAGGCACTGCATCAGCCCGTTTTTCCGCGCCCTGTTACTGGACGGTGAGTGCCTCGGCTTGGTGCTTGGAGTGGACTCTGGACTGCATAAAAGATGACGATATGCCCTCAAGAAGCTAATGTATCTAGGATCGTCACCATCACACGCGCACACCAATTCGGTGTGAAACCTGCCATAGGTGCCTTATGAAGTTTGAAGTTGTCGGAATAGATTATGACAATCGAATCAATAACTTCATGGTAAGTGCCAGGGCAGATTACGAATGGTACCTTGAAAAAACACAAGGCTCTGAAGAGAACCTTGCCATTCAACGCGATATCATCAAGGGTTCCAAGCCCTATAAAAACCTTAGGGCTGACCTAAAGATAGGGTGCATATTGCCCACGATCGTCCTTGCCGTTCGCAACATTGATGCATCTGTTACTAATAATTATAGTGAAAATGACGGATTTATAACGGCGTCGAGAGATGATCTTGACACTTTGCAAAATGCTATTGTTAATACTACGCCCGCCAATGTTGATATTGTTGACGGCTTGCAGCGCACCAATGCGCTTCGCCAGACGCTTATGGAACTAAACGACGAGGAACGCTCCATTTTTCTTCAGCGATCCTTGCGACTTGAAATCTGGATCAACATCGCGTTCTTCCCACTCGCGTACCGCATGCTTCTCCTGAACGCTGGTCAGCGCCCGATGTCGATGAAGCATCAGATCGACATCCTGTCGGGCGGCTTGGCCGAAGACCTTCAAGACCTTCCAGGAATTGAGATTATACGCCTCAAGGACCACAAGCGCCGAGTTCGTCCGGGGCAGTTCCACCTTTCGACGTTGGCGCAAGCTTTCCAGGCTTGGATGCAGAGAAGCCCCAATGTTGATCGCACCAACCTTGTAGTTGAAACGATGGTCGTGGATGAGGCATTGGAATCGCTTGGCATTGACCTGACCGATAATGATGGCAATCAGCGCGACGGCTTCCGTCAATTCGTTGACTGGCTCCTTCAGCTTGATCGGGCTCTTGGAGAAGATCAGAACCGCTTCTTTGGGAACGATACCGTTGTACTTGGATTCGCGGCGGCCATAGGCTTTGCACACAAGAATGAAACACTACAGGATCGCCTTCCCAGCGCCATGACAAAGATGATCGACAGCGCCAATGCTGATCAAGAAAACCCTCTTGGCGTGATCACTTTCGATCAGATCCGCAGGAGCGTAGATACCAAACGTAGCAATGTTGGCGAGGCGACTCGCGGCCTAGTCTTCAGGGCAGTGCGTGAGTATATTATGCAGGACGGCACCACTCCAATGGCGGAGTGCTGGACCCAAGCCGCAAGCATGATGTGAAACATGCCTCTGCTTGATATACTCGCCGTCACCTCCGCTGATGAGGTAGACCCCACCCGTCCTTTGCAATTAGGGCCGCTGGAGTTGGGAGTGGAGGCGGCGGCCGAAGCCTTCCGCATTCTCTTAGGTGGTGAATTTTCCAGCGAGGTGCAAATCGATCCGCAAGGGATCACGCGAGCGTTTTATTGGGCTATAGCTCACAAAACAGAAGGCTCAGCCGAGATTTTTGGTTTTCCTGTAGGTACAGTCCACGGGCTGCCTACTGCGATCGAGATTGCTATCGTTCGCGCAGTCGCAGCATCAACGCCAGACCAACATGATGCGGTCCTGGCGGGAGGCATGGAGATTTCCATCGGGCCAGCCAGCGCATCAACCGACTTCCGCAGAATAATCCGCGTTGTTGAGCGCCCCATGGCGGGCGACAGTCTTCTCTTCGACGGCGCAACACAGGCCGTTATTGATGAAAACATCAACGCGCTTCTTAGCAGAGTTGCGCTGAAATGCTTGGATAATTCTCTTCGCACATCGCCGCTAAAGTTCAGGTTTCTTGAACTATACCGCGTGATGGAAGCGAGATTTTTGGCAGAGATTAAGGTCAAGTTGGTATCAAGCTTCGATGCAGAGCCAAGCGCTGCGTTAAGTGATGCAGTCGAGGCTCTGAAATCCGAAATAAAGCAAATTATTGGTTTGGCCGAAACCCAACAAGACGCATTTGAGGATTGCTGGACTGCCTTGGATCAAATCAAGAATACAAATCATTTCTCTGCCGCCCTATTTCGCAGGATCGCAAAGAAAGGAATTGGAGCTGGAGCTGGTGGAAAGTGGAGGATTGGTGCGGCTCTAATTTATCAGATCCGCTGCGCCATCGTTCACGCTGGGGAGAAGGATATGATCTTTGAGAGCTTTCCAGATGGAGAGGAAGCCGTCAGAGTCATATTGCCACATGTCGAGCGTGCTGCCCTTCTACTCGTCGGGATCAATCTACTATGAATCCATCCATCCGGACTTCATAGGCTAAAATCTCTAGGGAGCAATAAACGTCAAGTTTCCATGCACGCATACTTGGCAACAAGTCTACGGCGGCATTCGCCGCAGCAGATCGCGATAGCCGCCGTCCATCAGTTGGTGCCCACGACGGATCAGGTAGCGCACTTGGTCGCGCAAGGGGGTGTTCCGGTACCAGTCGGCCTTGACACGCTCGGCGCCGAACAGCGCCTCGGCCGTCTGCCGCACACTGGCGCCATCGAGGTTGGCGTCGAGCGCCTGGAGGGTGCGCATCAGCATGCGGGTCTGGTACGGCGTCAGGTCGGGGGGTGCGGCCGGGTTGGTTACCGCATCGTGGAACCGGCGGAGCGCCGCGACCTGGGCTTCCAGATCATCGTCCAGTGCGACCAGCGCTCGTAGCGGCGTGCCACGTCTGGGAAGACGCTTGCCCTCGATCCAGAAGCGCCGCTCGCGCGGCCCGTCGGCCAGCACAACGTGGAAACCGTCTCCGGTGTCGAAAATGGCTTGGCGCGACGCCCCCCACCAGGGATCGAGGCAGGCGCCCGGCCCGGTGTAGGGCCTGGGAACCGGCGACAGCCGGACCAGGGTAAGCGTCGCGAGCGCACCCTTCGGTTTGGGTTGGGCAATCACCGCATCGCTCTGTGGCGGCGGCCCTTGAAGTGTTCGCGGAGGTCGAGGATGGCCTT
>NZ_JBHSLC010000059.1:0-1091 GCF_042657465.1 Azospirillum himalayense
CTCAGCCGAACCAGGCGGCGACGTTTCCGGTCTGGCCGAGGATGGTGATGCGGTTGCCGCCGCCGAGGTCGAGGGTGGTGCCGCCGCCCTCCACGCGGGCCGAGCGGATCACCGCGCCGAGGTCGATGCCGGCGTCGTAGAAGCCCAGACGGTCGACACCCGCCTGGAAGTCCACCACCACCGACCCGCCGGAGTTGCGCCCGAAGGCGAACAGGTCCGCCCCGGCCCCGCCCCACAGCGTGTCCGCCCCGCCGTCGGCGAACAGCACGTCGTCGCCGGCCCCGCCGCTCATCAGGTCGTTGCCCGCCCCGCCGAACAGCGTGTCGTTGCCGTCCTCGCCGAACAGCGTGTCGTCGCCGTCGTCGCCGCTGGCCAGGTCGTCGCCCGCGCCGAGCCCGATCAGGTCGTTGCCCGCTCCGCCCAACGCCACGTCGTGGCCCGCCCCGGCGTTGATCGTGTCGTCGCCCGCCTCGCCGAACAGCAGGTCGTTGCCCGCCTCGCCGAACAGCAGGTCGTGGCCCGCCCCGCCGAACAGCGTGTCGTGGCCCGTCCCGCCGACCAGCGTGTCGTTGCCGTCCTCGCCGCTCAGCGTGTCGTTGCCCGCCTCGCCGAACAGCAGGTCGTTGCCCGTCCCGCCGACCACCGTGTCGTCGCCGACCCCGCCGAGCAGCGTGTCGTCGCCCTCGCCGCCGGTGAGCAGGTCGTCGCCCTCCTCGCCGCTCAGCAGGTCGTGGCCCGCCTCGCCGAACAGCAGGTCGTTGCCCGTCCCGCCGACCACCGTGTCGTGGCCGGCGCCGCCGAACAGCCAGTCGTCGCCCTCGCCGCCCATCACCAGATCGTCGCCGTCGTCGCCGTACAGCGTGTCGTTGCCGCCGGCGCTGGCGACCGTGTCGTTGCCGCCGCCGCCGTGCAGGATGTCGTCGCCGGCCCCCAGATACATGAACTGCTCGTGGTCGTCGCCGTAGACGATCTGCTCGCCGTCGCCGCCGACCAGCGTGGCGTTGCCGACCACCGCCGCGAACTCGACGTTGTCGAGCTGGATGGTCATCGGCCCGGCCACCGCCGTGGTGTTCAGCACCACCGCGGTGGGC
>NZ_JBHSLC010000060.1:0-19398 GCF_042657465.1 Azospirillum himalayense
TCGTTCTGAGCCAGGATCAAACTCTCAGGTTCAAGCCGAGCGCCGAAACGCTCTCTTGAAAGGGTCGCCTCAAACGACCTCACCCAAGCTTTCGAAACTGTTCGTCTCTTACTGCTTGACCGAGATGCTCAAGCGACCCGCGATGCCAGTCCCTATCCGGAACCGGTCCGCGGCCAACGGTCAAAACCGCCGCCTGCGCATCCCTTCTCGATTTTCACGATCAACGATGTCAAAGATCCATCGCCCGGCGAACCACAAAACGCGACGTCCGGCGAACTGGCCGTGGTCGTCATCGGGTTTTTGAAGGCCGGAGAGACACAAACGGTCGTTCGTGTCAGCGGAGGGTCAATCTAGCGCTTACGGCAGAGAGCGTCAAGCCCTTTGTTTCGTATTCACCGAACCGCCTAGGCCGCCTGGAGCGGAAAACGGATCGGCCAGCGCCCTGACCTCCACCCCTCCAGTCTTTCGGGGCGCCCCTCCGGACCGCGTCCGGCGAGGGAGGCGCTGTATAGGGCAGCGTCCGCCGCCGATCCAGCAAAAAGACTCGTTCAGCGACAGATTCGATTCTGAGCCGGGGACGACAAAAAAGCGCGGCGGCTGGACAGGCCCCGGGCCGCGCCTTTATGGTTTCATCTCAAAACCGCAGGCACAGAGGAAGCCGGCATGCGCCCAAGCGCGCGCGCGACCGCCGAGGTCATGGCGCAGGTTCTGCGGACGACCGCCAGCCTCGCCTTTACGGATGGGCTGAACCCGGCCCAGTGGGCGGCGCTGCGTTACTTCGCCCAGGCGAACGCGAGCGCCCGCAACGTCGTGGCCTTCGCCCGCCATCACGGAACGACCAAGGGCACGGCCAGCCAGACCATCGCCGCCCTTCTGAAAAAGGACCTGCTGGAGCGCCACCCCAGCGAGACCGACCGCCGCTCCATCCGGTTGACCCTCACGACGCGGGGGCGGACCACGCTCGCCAACGATCCGCTGAACGAGCTGGTCGCGGCGATCGACGGCTTGGCGCCGGCCCAGCACGGCGCCCTGGCCTCCGGCCTGGACGAGCTGCTGCGCACGCTGCTGTCCCGCCGCACCGAGAGCGGAGGGCGCGACAGCGGCGCGCTGGACGCCTCCGGTCATACCGACCGTAACGGCGCCGCGGCGGACTGAACCGCCTTTGCCATCCGCATTTCACGCCATCGCATTGGGAGCGACGGAGGCCATGGCCCGAATTCTGGTGATCGACGACGTTCCGGCCCTCACGGCGCTGCTGCGCATGACGCTGGAGACGCAGGGCCACCATGTGGAGGAGGCCCATGACGGTCTGTCCGGCCTGTCCATGCTGGAACGCGAGCCCTTCGATCTCGCCATCGTCGACATGATGATGCCCGGCCTGGACGGGATCGAACTGATCCGCCGCCTGCGCACCCGCGGCGCCTCCCCGGTTCCAAGCATCATTGCCATGTCCGGCGGCACGGACGATTTTCCGGCGGCCTTCTCGCTGACTCTGTCGGCCATGCACGGCGCCGACCGTGTGCTCTACAAACCGTTCGACAACAGCGAGTTGACCGCCGCCGTGGACGAGTTGCTGGCCACCCGCGCCGCCTGACGCCGCGGCATCGCCGCCACAGCGCGATCTTTTTTCCCCGCTGCGGGACTTTTTTTGCGCGTTCCGATCGTTCGCACACCCGCTGCGCTTGCGGTGGTCCGGTTTGCGCCGCATACAGACGCCGTCCCGGACGGCCGGCGTCCGGCCCGACCCAGCCAGCGCGCGGCCATGCACGATCCCAAACTGCTTTTCGACGTCCTCTTCCTCCTTCTGGCGGCGGTGGTGATCGTCCCTTTGTTCCAGGCGCTGCGCATCCCGGCGGTGCTCGGCTATCTGGTGGGCGGAGCGCTGCTGGGTCCGCACACGCCGGGGCCGGTGGTGGACATGGAGCTTCCCCAGGTCCTGTCCGAATTCGGGGTGGTCTTCCTCCTCTTCGCCATCGGGCTGGAGTTGCCGCTGTCGCGCCTGCGGGCGATGCGGCGCTACATCTTCGGGCTGGGGCTGATGCAGGTCGTCCTGACCAGCGCCGCCATCGCCGCTGTCGCCTACGCGCTGGGCGAGGAGATGGCGGCGGCGCTGGTGATCGGCGGCATGCTAGCCTTCTCCTCCACCGCCACGGTGCTGAAGCTGCTGGTCGAGCGCGGGGAGACGGTGGCGCGGTTCGGGCGCGTGTCGGTCGCCGTGCTGATCTTCCAGGATCTGGCCGTCGTGCCGCTGCTGACCCTGCTGCCGCTGCTGGCCGGCGGCGACACCAGCATTCCCTGGGCGCTCGCCCTGGCCGGGGTCAAGGCCGTCGCGGCGATCGGCGCCATCATGCTGCTGGGCCGCTTCGTGGTGCGCCCGGTCTATCACTTCGTGGCCTCGGCCAAGAGCCCGGAGGTTTTCACGGCAACCAACCTCCTGGTCGTGCTGGCGGTCGCCTGGCTGACGGCGGAGGCCGGCATGTCGATGGCGCTGGGCGCCTTCCTGGCCGGCATGCTGATGGCCGACACCGCCTACCGCCACCAGGTGGAGGCCGACATCGAGCCGTTCCGCGGCCTGCTGCTCGGCCTGTTCTTCATGACGGTGGGGATGACGCTCGACCTGCCGGCCATGCTCCAGCGCGCCGACGACATTCTGATGGTGACCGCGGCGCTGCTGGTCGGCAAGAGCATCCTGCTGTTCCTGCTCTGCCGTCTGTCGGGGCTCGGGCTGGCGACCTCGCTGCGCATCGGCCTGCTGCTGTCCCAGGGCGGCGAGTTCGCCTTCGTGCTGATCGGCAAGGCGACGCGGCTGACGGTGCTGGAGGGCGAGACGGGGCTGCTGCTGTCCTCCTGCGTGGCGCTCAGCATGGCGGTCACGCCCCTGGTCGGCGCCATAGCCCAGCGGCTGGCCCAGAAGGTCGAGGCCCGCTACGGCGCCGAGGCCTTCGGCGTGGAGACCAGCGACATCACCGGCCATGTGCTGATCGCCGGCTACGGCCGGGTCGGGCGCGCCGTCGCCCGGCTGCTGCGCACCCACGACATCCCCTACGTCGCGCTGGACCTTGACCCGCAGCGGGTGGCGGCGGCGCGGGCCGAGGGGCTGCCGGTCTATTACGGCGACTCCAGCCAGATCGGCGTGCTGCGCGCCGCCGGGATCGAGCGGGCGCGGGCCGCTGTCATCACCGTCAACCGTCCGGATATGGCGGAGCGCGCCGTGGAGGCGATCCGGCGGGCCGCCCCGCGCCTGGCCATCGCCGCCCGCGCCCACGATCTGGACCGCGGCGCGCGGCTGAAGAAGGCCGGGGCCAGCGCCGTGGTGCCGGAGACGTTGGAGGCCAGCCTGCAACTTGCCAGCCTCGTGCTGCGCAACGCCGGAGTGGACGCCGAGACCATCGACCGGAGCCTCAAAAGTGTCCGCGACCGTGGTTACGACGCGCTCAGCGAGCCGGCCGACGAGAGCGACTGAGCGGAACGACTGCGCGATCGCGTCAGCGCTCGACCCACCACAGGTCGAAGACGGTGCCGCGGTAGACCTCCTGCGCTCCCGGCGGCGGCGTCAGCCCGGCCGCGTGGAAGACGTTGGAGAACATCACCAGCACGTAATCGTACTTGTCCCGCCAGCCGATGTAGTGCGGGCAGGGCTCGACATGGTCGCGCAGGGTCGCCTCTTCGGGACGGGAGAGCAGGCGGACGTCCACCGGAACCCCCTCGTAGATCGCCATGCAGCGGTCGCGGTAGGGTTGGGTCACGGTCAGCGGCTGCTTGCCGGGGTGGCTGAACAGGGTCGGGACGAAGGCGCGCCGCTCCACGGTGATCAGCGACGGCAGATGGATCAGGCTGGGCAAGGCGACCAGCGCGTGCCGCCAGGGCGGCTGGGTGAGCAGAAACTCCCGCGTGTTGCAGCAGCCGGCCTCCTGCCCCGCCCAGGCGATCAGGACGGACCGTCCGGGCTCGATCCGCTCCATGGCGCGGCGCAGGTCGGCCACGTCGTCCTCATAGGCCAGCCAGTTGAGCGTCAGCACGCCGGTCCGCACCGTCAGCAGGGCGAGCAGCCCGGCGGCGAAGGCCGCCGCAGCGCGCGCGCTGGGAAAGCGAACATCGGTGCCGGCCACCAGCAGGAAGGCCGCCAGAATCCAGAAGCGGATCGACACGAAGTAGGTGCCGAAGAAGGGGTCCGGCACGACGAAGAAGGCCAGCACGAACAGCCCCGCCGCCAGCATCATCGCCGGCGCGGCGCGCAGCCAGCCGGCCAGACGCGCCGCCGCCATGCCGCCCAGGATCAGCAGCAGCGTCGCCACGTCCAGCAGCGTGTTGTAGTTCAGGACCGGGGCCAGCATGTCGTGCAGCCGGTAGCGCCACTGCTTCAGCTCGGTCAGCTTCTTCAGCCGCCAGTAGACCTCCTTCAGCAGCAGGACCGGCGTGCTGTCGCGCGACCCCACCGCCGCCGCGTCGGACTGCAAAAGATGGGTCCCCACCGTCCCGGCGAACAGCGCCGCGGGAAGGACCAGAAGCGCGGCGAAGCGCAGGGCGTCGCGCCCAAGGTTGGCGAGCGTCGGCGGCTTGCGCCCCTTCCCCACATACTTGACCGCCTCCACCGCGAACAGGCAGAGCAGGAAGGAGCCGAGCACGATGGCGTGGGCGAAATAGAGGAAGAGGGCGCAGCCCATCCCCACCGGCACCTGCCAGCGCCGCCCCGCCAGCGCGATCCACAGCGACAGCCCGACCAGCAGGAAGCCGAGGCCGAGCGAGAAGCTCATGAAGCCGCCGATCAGCGTGGCGTTGTGGATGAACAGCGCGCCGCACAGCGGCCACAGGCTCCACCGCCCGAACAGCGTGCGGTTCAGCAGCATCGCCCCGAACAGGGTCAGCAGCCCGGCCAGCGCCATGTAGACGCGCCCGGCGACGTACAGCGGCAGCACGCTGGCGAGCGGTAGCATCACCGCCTCCATCAGCAGGTTCGGGACCGGCGTCAGGGAGGCGGTGTAATGATCGGCCAGGAAGGGGTCGGACCGGTAGTGCAGCAGCACGTCCACCCGCGCCAGATGGTTTGGGTAGTCGAGCAGCGGCGGCATTTCCACCAGGATGAGCGGCAGCAGAAGCAGCGCCAGGATCACCGGCAGCACGAGCGTCAGCGGCGGCGACCAGGCCCCGGCTCCGGCGTCCGTCCGCAGGGCGGCGGCGCCGGGGCCGGGGCCGGGGGCCTGCGACAGTCCTGAATGGTCCACCGGAGCCTCCTGCATTTGGTGCAATGCGGAAGGCTCAACACATCCACCGTCCGCATCGCCAGAAGGCAATGGCGTTACGAGTCGGCGTTGGACTTAGTCCGTGGCCCGGACGGAGCAGGCTCCATAGCCCACAGAAACCCCGTTCGCATGAGGCGGGACGCCCTGCCCGCCCCTTTTCGCGGGTAGGCCGGGCGCCGTTCGTATGCCGTCAGGGCTGCGGGAAAACGCGGGCGCGGTCGATGTGGACGGCACACTGGTCGCCGGGGCGCAGGCCGAGGGCGGACAGGCGCTCGCGATCCATCTCGGCCTCCAGCGGCAGGCCGGCGAGGTCGATCTCGATCCGCGCGTCCGGACCCACCACATGGATGCCCGACACCCGGCCCGGCCCGCCGGCGCTGGGGCTGAGGCCCAGATCGTGCGGGCGCACATAGGCGATGGCCGGGCCGCGGACCGTGCCGTCGGCGGGGATGGACAGCGCCCCGTTGGCGGTCCGCGCCACCCCGTCCGCCACCACGCAGTCGAAGCGGTTCACCTGCCCAAGGAACTCGTAGACGAAGGCCGAGGCCGGGCGGTCGTAGACCTCCGCCGGGCTGCCCACCTGCTCGATCCGGCCCTGGCTCATCACCACCACGCGATCGGCCAGTTCCAGCGCCTCCTCCTGGTCGTGGGTGACGAAGACGGAGGTGATGTGAATGTCCTCGTGCAGTTTGCGCAGCCAGCGCCGCAGCTCCTTGCGCACCTTGGCGTCGAGCGCGCCGAACGGCTCGTCGAGCAGCAGGACCTTCGGCTCGATGGCGAGCGCGCGGGCCAGCGCCACGCGCTGCCGCTGCCCGCCGGAGAGCTGCGCCGGGTAGCGGTCGGCGAAATGCGCGAGCTGGACCAGCTCCAGCAACTCCATGACGCGCCGCTTGATTTCGGTCGAGGCCGGGCGCTGGCCGCGCGGCCGCACCTTCATCCCGAAGGCCACATTCTCGAAGACGGTCATGTGGCGGAACAGCGCGTAGTGCTGGAAGACGAAGCCGACCTGCCGCTCCCGTGGGGTGAGGCTCAGCGCCTCCTCCCCGTTGAGCAGGAGGCTGCCGGAGTCGGCGAACTCCAGCCCCGCCATGATGCGCAGAAGGGTTGTCTTGCCCGAGCCCGACGGGCCGAGCAGAGCCAGAAGCTCGCCGGAACGGACTTCGAGGTCCACCGCGTCGAGCGCGCGGAAACTGCCGAATTGCTTGGTGATGCCGGATACCTGGATCGCCATGACGTGCGTCGCCTCAATGCCGGGTGGCCGCCAGCTCAGCCCCGAAGCGCCATTCCAGCACCGTCTTCACGACCAGCGTGACGAGGGCGAGCATGGCCAGCACCGAGGCCACCGCGAAGGCAGCGACCAAGTTGTATTCGTTGTAGAGGATCTCGACATGCAGGGGCATCGTGTTGGTCTCGCCCCGAATGTGGCCGGACACCACCGACACCGCGCCGAACTCGCCCATCGCACGGGCGTTGCACAGCAGGACGCCGTACAGCAGGCCCCATTTGATGTTGGGCAGGGTGACGCGCCAGAAGGTCTGCCAGCCGGACGCGCCCAGAACCAGCGCCGCCTCCTCCTCCTCGTTGCCCTGCTCCTGCATCAGCGGGATCAGCTCGCGGGCGACGAAGGGGAAGGTGACGAAGACGGTGGCGAGCACCAGCCCCGGCACGGCGAAGATGATCTGGATGCCCTGCGACTTCAGGAACGGCCCCATCAGCCCGTGCAGCCCGAACAGCAGCACGTAGATCAGGCCGGAGATCACCGGCGACACCGAAAACGGCAGGTCGATCAGGGTGATCAGCACGTCCTTGCCGCGGAAGTCGAACTTGGCGATGCACCAGGACGCCGCCACCCCGAAGAGGAGGTTCATCGGCACGGCGATGGCCGCGACGATCAGCGTCAGCTTGATCGCCGCCACCGCGTCCGGCTCCATCAGGGCCGCCCAGTAGGCGTCCGTGCCGCGGCGCAGCGCCTCGACGAAGACCGCGACCAGCGGCAGGACCAGGAACAGCAGCAGGAAGGCCAGCGCCGTGGCGATCAGAAGCCCCTTGACCCAGCGGCTGTCGGCCAGCGCCGGGGTGAACCCGACGGCTTTCTTAACGAGCATGGCGCGACCTCATCCAGGCTTGCAGCAGGTTCAGGGCCAACAGCAATGCGAAGGACGCCATCAGCATCAGCACGCCGACCGCGGCGGCGCCGGCATAGTCGTACTGCTCCAGCTTGATGACGATCAGCAGCGGAAGGATCTCCGAAAGGCCGGGGATGTTGCCGGCGATGAAGATCACCGAGCCGTACTCACCCACCCCGCGGGCAAAGGACAGGGCGAAGCCGGTCAGCAGGGCCGGCAGGAGCGCGGGGAACACCACCCGCCGGAACGCCTGCCAGCGCGTGGCGCCCAGCGCCGCGGCGGCCTCCTCCTCCTCCGGCGGCAGGTCCTGGAGGATCGGCTGCACGGTGCGCACCACGAAGGGCAGGCCGATGAAGGTCAGGGCGATGGCGATGCCCAGCGGCGTGAAGGCCACCCTCAGCCCGAACCACTCCATCAGCAGGGAGCCGATCCAGCCGTTGGGCGCGTACAGCGCGCTGAGCGCGATGCCGGCGACCGCAGTGGGCAGGGCGAAGGGCAGATCCACCAGCGCATCGACGATCCGGTCGCCGGGGAAGCGGTAGCGCACCAGCACCCAGGCGACGATGAAGCCGAAGACGGCGTTGACCGCGGCGGCGGCCAGCGACAGCCCGAAACTGACCTTGAAGGCGGCCAGGACGCGCGGCGTCAGCACCGCGTCCCAGAAGCCGGACCAGCCCAGCCCGGCCGCCTTCAGCGCCAGCGCGGCCAGCGGCAGCAGGACGATCAGGGACAGATAGGTCAGCGTGAATCCCAGGGTCAGCCCAAAACCGGGCAGGACGCTGGGTTTTCGAAGAACGCTCAACACCGTGCCCCCCGTATTGGGAAGCACGGCGTCGCTGGTGGTTGCCGCGACCACGGGTCAGCGGCCCTTCTGGTAAATCTGGTCGAAGACGCCGCCATCCGCGAAATGCTTCTCCTGCGCCGTGCGCCAGCCCCCGAAGGAACCGTCGATGGTCACAAGCTTAACATTCGGGAAGCGATCCGCATACCGCGCAGCGACCTCCGGCAGGCGCGGGCGGTAGAAGTTCTTCGCCGCGATCTCCTGCGCTTCGGGGGTGTAGAGGAAGTTCAGGTAGGCTTCCGCCGCCTTGCGCGTTCCCTTGCGGTCGACCACCGAATCGACGACCGTGACCGGCGGCTCCGCCAGGATCGACAGCGACGGCACGACGATGTCGAACTTGTCGGCGCCGAATTCCTGGAGCGACAGGAAGGCCTCGTTCTCCCAGGCCAGCAGAACGTCGCCGAGCTGCCGCTGGGTGAAGGTGACGGTGGAGCCGCGGGCGCCGCTGTCCAGCACCGGCACGTTCTTGAACAGGTCGGCGACGAACTGCTTGGCCTTGGCCTCGTCGTTGCCGTTCTTCTCCAGCGAGTAGGCCCAGGCCGCCAGATAGTTCCAGCGCGCCCCGCCCGAGGTCTTCGGGTTCGGGGTGATGACCTGCACGCCCGGCTTCAGCAGGTCGTCCCAGTCCTTGATCTGCTTCGGGTTGCCCTTGCGGACCAGGAAAACGATCGTCGAGGTGTAGGGAGAGCTGTTGTTCGGCAGGCGCGTCTGCCACGTCTTCGGCAGGGCGCCGGAGTCGGCGATGGCGTCGATGTCGTAGGCCAGCGCCAGCGTCACCACGTCGGCGTCGAGCCCGTCGATGACCGAGCGCGCCTGCTTGCCCGACCCGCCGTGCGACTGCTTGACGGTCACCGTCTGGCCGTTTTCCGCCTGCCATTTCTTGGCGAACGCCTTGTTGAACTCCACATAGAATTCACGGGTGGGGTCGTAGGAGACGTTCAGCAGCGTGGTCTGCGCCTTGGCGGGGGCGATGGTCAGCATGGCGAGGGCGACGCCCGCGGCCATTACGGACAGGCGGCCTACGGAGAGCCGGCCAACGGAAAACCGGTTCGCGCGGAGCGCGGAGAGCCGATCACGAAACGACATGGCACACTCCCTCAGTATGGTTCATTGGGGGGCGGCACCGGCCCAAGAGGCCACGCGCCGCACCGCTGTTCACAAACCCGGCGCTCGCGCCGTATCCACACTCTTTATAATGTATATGCAATATCCCATTTGCCTCCTAGAGTTTGCATGATTCCTCGGATGCCGCAAGGCTGTTTTTTGTCATTTCCCACGGCAGGACGCGTTAATTCCACATCGCACTGTGAAATTGTTCCCTCACGGATCGGGCTGGAAGCGGTGCGTCGGATCGCTATCATGCGCGCCCTCTCCGCCTCCTGTCCCGAACGGCCATGTCCGCAACAGCCCAGCCCCTCTCCACCGCACTGCTGACCGCTCTTCTGGAGGCTGAACGCGCGCTCGGCCGGCTGGCGGAGGTGGTCCAGGCCCCGGCACGCCGCCGCCGGTTGTGGGCCGACGCGGCGCGGCGCGAGTCCTGTGCGGCGGCGCGGCTCGACGGGGTGGCGGTGGACCCGGCGGAATTCCTGGTGGCGACCATCGGCACCGACCTCGTCCCCACCGCCGGACGGGGGGCGGCGCAATCGGTCCGCGCGCTGTGGCAAGGCGCCCTGTTCACCCAAGGCGTCATCCTCGCCCCCGCCCGCCACGCGGGAAACACGCGGGCGCCGTTCCCGTCCAGTGGAGCCGCCGCCGATGCTTGGCGGGCGGTGGCGGAACTGGAGGCCGGATCGGACACTCGCTTCTCTTTCCTGCCCGACGACGAGGATGGCGATGCCGTGCCCGTTGCGGACGACACGCCGTCGCCCTGGACGCTGGGCTGGGCTGAGGCGCTGTGGCGCTGCCTTCAGGCGGAGGTGTCCGGCCGCGATCCCGGACGGCTGGCCTTCTCCGCGGACCGCGAGGCGGAGGCCGCCACGCTGCTCAAGCGGCTGGATCAGGCCGGCGACTCGCCGGCCCTGCTCGGTGGCGTGGGGATGCTGGCCGAACTGCTGCGCCCGGCGCCCGATCTGCGCATTCCCGCCTGGGCGGTGCCCTCGGCCCGGCTGATGGCGGCGCTGGCGGTGGCGCGCTGCTGCCGGGTGCCGAACGTCTGGCTGCCGATGTCCGTCTCGCTGCACGCCGACCGCACGACCGCCGGCCTCGCCGCCCGCGGGCGGGAGGAAGGATGGCGGCTGTGGCTGGCCGACACGGTGGCGGAGACGGCGCGGCGGGAGCGGGAACGCGCCCTGTCGCTGGACCGCACCGCGGAGGGCTGGCAACAACGGGTGGGGGCCAAGCGCCGCAATTCCCGCACCCCGGACCTGCTGGAGCTTCTGTTCGAGGAGCCCGCCCTGACCGTGCGGCGGGTGCAGAAGCGGCTGGGAAGCACCTTCCGCGGCGCCCAGCTTCTGGTGGACGAGCTTCTGGAGGTGGGAATCCTGCGCGAGGCGACGAACCGCGCGTTGGACCGGGTGTTCATCGCCGTGGATCTGATGCCTTAAACCGGCAGGCCCGGATCAGAAGTCACCAATCAGATGTCACGGATCAGATGTCGAAATTGACGGGCAGGCCGCCGGTCGCCTGACGGTGGCGCAGGGCGTCGGACAGGGTCTGGTTGTCGAGCACCTGGGCGGTGGCGTCGCGCACCTGGACCATCAGCCAGCGCACCGAACAGGTCGGCGGGTCGATGCAGTCCTCGCAGGGACGGAAGGAGTTCTTGCTGGCGCAGGGAATCGGCGCCAGATGCCCGTCGATCAGCCGGATCACCTCGCCGAAGGAAATCTCCTCCGCCGGGCGCGCCAGACGGTAGCCGCCGCTCTTGCCGCGCTTGGCGAACAGCAGGCCATGCTTGCGCAACTCCACCAGAATGGCTTCCAGGAACTTGCGCGGAATGTTCTCCCGCTCGGCGATTTCGGCGATCAGGACGAGTTCGTCGTCCGTCCGTTCGGCCAGCATGATCAGCGCACGCAGGGCGTATTTGGCTTTTTGCGACAGCATTCGGTCCGGCACCGCCCCCCGCGGCGGAATGGGATAAAGATAAAGTGCACTCCATATAGCCGCGTTGCCCAGGAATTGGTACCGGTTCTTGCCCTGGAAAACGGTGGCGCGTAAGGTCGAACACGAATCGATCCCTGACCATTGATCATTGACCGGCGAAGGACGCGGCATGCAGACCATCATCGTTCCCGTCACTCCGTTCCAGCAGAACTGCACGGTGCTCTGGTGTCCGGAGACGATGAAGGGCGCCGCCGTCGACCCCGGCGGTGATCTTCCGCGCATCCTGCGCGCTGCCCAGTCGAAGGGCGTGACGCTGGAGAAGATCCTGGTCACCCACGGCCACATCGACCACGCCGGCGCCGTCGCCGACCTTGCCGACGAACTGAAACTGCCCATCGAGGGGCCGCACCGCGAGGACCAGTTCTGGATCGACGGCATGCCGATGCAGAGCCAGATGTTCGGCTTCCCGCCGGTCCGCTCCTTCACGCCGGACCGCTGGCTGGAGGAAGGCGACACGGTGACGGTCGGCAATCTGACGCTGGACGTCCACCACTGTCCGGGCCACACGCCGGGCCATGTGGTCTTCGTTCACAAGCCGAGCAAGATCGCCATCGTCGGCGACGTGCTGTTCCAGGGCTCCATCGGCCGCACCGACTTCCCCAAGGGCAACCACGGCGACCTGATCGAGTCGATCCGCAGCAAACTGTTCCCGCTGGGCGACGACGTGACCTTCATCCCCGGCCACGGCCCGACCTCGACCATCGGGGAGGAGCGCCTCTACAACCCCTTCCTCAACGATTGACGGCCTCAACGATTGATGGCTGGGGAATGGCCGATCCGGACCCGCCGGACCGGCCATTCTTCCATCAGCCTCCCGTCTCGACGGACAGCGCCATCGGCAGCGGGTTGGCCAGGGTCTGGTAGACGACGCAATAGCGCTCGGTCAGCTTGGTCAGGCTGGCGATGCGCTCCGCCGGTTCGTCGGTGTCCAGCTCGAAGCGCAGGCGGATGGCGCGGAAGCCGACCGGCGCGTCCTTCGCCACGCCCAGCGTGCCGCGGAAATCCAGGTCGCCTTCGGCCGACACCGTGCCGCCGCGCAGCTTGAACTCCAGCGCCGTGGCGACCGCCTTCAGCGTCACGCCCGCGCAGGCCACCAGCGCCTCCAGCAGCATGTCGCCGGAGCAGGCCTGGGTGCCCGTCCCGCCGGTCGCCGGATGCAGGCCGGCCTCGACCAGCGCGCGGCCCGTATCCACCTTGCAGGCGATGCCGGAATCGTCCAGCGCCCCGCTGGCCTTCAGCGTGACCACCGCCGTTTCCGGAGCGTCCTTGTACTTGTCCTTCAGCGGCGCCTGGAGCGCGCGCAGATCCTGTGCATCCATACCCGTGCGTTTCCTCTGTACGGTTCGGCTTCTTAATTTGTGCGACCCGCGGATGATGGACCGCAAGCACCATCCCGGCAATGCCCAAAGCACGGACTGGCGGCCCATTCCCGTGCCCCTTTTTGTTGCTCGCCCGCCGCTGGCACTCCGGCGTAAGGTTTCGTTAACGAAACAAGGGATGCGGAGTTGGAACCATGCTGCGACTGGGCACGAAGGTCCGGCATCATGGACGGGACGCCATGGTGATCGCTCGGACCCTGGGTGGGCATCCATCCTACGATCTGCGGTTGGTCGATGGGACCATCGTGAAATACGCTTTGGAGGCGGACTGCGAGGCGATGCCCGCCGATGGCGGCTTTCCGCCGCCGTCTCCCGAAGCAACCGCGGCGGCAGGGCGCCCCGGCTGAGCCTTGGGACGCGGGCGGCGGGCAAGAGCGTCGTTGCCGAAACCCGTCCGCCCGCGCAATATCGCGCGATGGAACGGCTGGAAGACGATGGCGGCGACCCGCGGCGGCGCTGGCGGGTGATCGAAGGCGGCGGGACTCCCGTCACGGCGTCCGGCACGCCGCGCGATGGCGGCGCGCGCCCGGACGGCATTCCGGACGGTGTTGTGGAGGCCGCGGCGCGCCCGATCCCCGAGGATTACGGGCTGACCCGCGAGGATCTGCGGATCTGGTACGCGCCGGGGCGCGTCGGGGTCGCGTTGGCCCTGGCGGCAACGGTGGGGATGGCGGCGGTGCAGGCCTACGACGCTGGGCGGCTGTCCGATCCTTGGATCCTGGGCGCCCTGCCCGGCCTGCTCACCGGCACCCTGATCGGCGGATTCGCCGGGATGGGGCTGATGGTCCTGGTCCACTGGTGCGACCCGCTGGTCGGCATGGCGTGGCCGACCTACGCGCGATTGCGCCGCTACCGCGACGCGCTGGCCGCCGCGGTCGCCGCGGAGCGGGGCGTCAACGAGCGGATGCCCTGATCTCCGGAAAGCACGACACTCCACCGCCGCCACCAGCGGTGGAAATGCAGGGCCTATCCCATTCGAACGATGGTGCAGCGGCGCGTCGACCCAATCTGCTTAAGAGCAGACAGGAGAAACGCAGTGAACCGATTCGACGAAAAAGTTTATCGCGTGACGAAGCGCCGGGACGGGCCGAGCCTCCAGGAGCAGAAAAGCCAGCTGCTCCGCCTGAAGCAGGATCTCGACCAGTTCAAGTCCCGTCAGGCGGGCGCCGCGGTCGTCGGCAGCCTGCAGGCGCGCATCCGGGAGCTGGAAGCTTCGGTCACCCGCGCCGAGGCGGCACGGGTCACCGACCGCGAGTCCCGCCGCCCCCGCGGTGACGATGAGGACGCGGAATCCGGCGACATGCCGATGGCGGACGGCACCATGCGCGCCACCTCCAGCCGCTTCCCGCCGCGCGGACGGCCGGGACGGACCTTCTGAATTTCAGAGAAATCATGCCTCACGGCCCGGAACACCCTCCGGGCCGTTGCTCTGTCTGGTTGCTCCATTCCCCGGCCGATCCAGGGTCCGGTTGATCCAGATCAGGGCGGGCCCTGGTCATAGTTCATACCTTTGGCTCGGTTCCAAGACCTTAGTCTGATTCTTTGGTCTGAACCGAACGTCCGAATCGAGCGCGCCCTTCCCGGCGCCGAAACGAGACAGACCAGGGGTGCATATCATGACCTTCTCCGTCGCCGCCGCCACCACAGCCATCGTCCCGCCGCCGATTCCCGCTCCGCCGACGCGGGCGGTGGAGATGGTGACCGGCCGCTGCGCCGGCTGCTCGGCGCGGAGCAAGGGGCTGTGCGGCGCCCTGACCGCCGGGGACCTGCCGGACCTGTCGACGACGTCGCGTCCGCTGGACCTGCTGTCGGCGACTCCGGTGGTGATGGAGGGGGAAGAGGCCGAGGCCGTCTTCACCGTCATGTCGGGCATGCTGAAGCTCTACAAGACGCTGCCGGACGGACGGCAGCAGATCACCGGCTTCGCCACCGCGGGCGACGTGATCGGGCTGGCCGTGGGCACCGGCTACGCCTACACCGCCGAGACCGTCACCGCCTCCACCGTCTGCCGGATGTCGCGGACGGCGCTGCGCCGCCTGATGGAGCGGCACCCGGCGGTTCAGGGGCGGCTGCTCGCCATGACCTCGGTCGAGCTGTCGGCGGCGCAGGACCAGATCCTGCTGCTCGGCTGCAAGACGGCGGTGGAGCGGGTGTCCAGCTTCCTCCTCGCCTTGTCGCGTCGATCGCGGCCGCTGGCCGACGGCACGCCCAGCGTCTTCCTTCCCATGCCGAAGGTGGACATCGGCGCCTATCTCGGCCTGCGCCCCGAAACGCTGTCGCGCGTGCTGCGCAAGCTGGAAGTCGCCGGGGCGATCACCCGCCTGACCAACGACCGCATCCGCATCGAGAACCCGGCGGCGCTCGAAGCCGCCGCCTGATCCCCGCTCCCTTCCGTTTCAGGCCCGGCCCGCCACCGGATAGCCCTCGCCGCCGAATCCCGCCGCCACGTCCTTCACGAAGGCCTGCCCGACCCGGCGGTAGCCCAGCCGGCCGAACAGGCCCGCGGCGTCGAGCTTCGGCGCCGTTGCCGCGACGACGCAGCCGCGCTCGTCCACCACCACCGACGAGCAGCCCAGCTTGCGCGCCAGCAGGTCGATGCCGTCGGCCTGTGCCGCCGAGGTCACCGCCGCGTCGAACAGCCCCACCGCGATGAAGATCGGCACCGTCAGCACGCGGATCATCCCTTCGGCGCTGACGCGGTAGCAGAACAGGCCGCGGATGTGGCCGTCGCTCATCTCGCAGGCCATCACCCCGCCGTCGCCGCCATCCTGCAGGAACAGGGCGGCCACCTGCCGCCACTCGTCCAGCGTCATGTCACGGTGCAGGGTCTGGACGACGGGCAGCGCCTGATCGGCCTGGGTCTTGGCAAGCGGAGCGAGAATGAAGCTTCTGGGCATGGGCGGGCGATCCTTTCGCGGGCATTGTCCGCGATGCCCCGGTCGGCCGCTTTGATTTTGGTCATGCGCCGCACCGGTAGAGGAACCAAGGGAGCGATTGCGCGGAGGCGGTGTTTCCACAGGACGGCCCCACCCATCACCGGAGACCGGACATGAGCCCCTACCCGCCGCCCCGGCAGGAACCCGACGTGCCGATCCCCATGCCGCTGCCGCCCGACGCCCCGCCGGACGAGCCGGTGGAGGCCCCGCCGATGCCCGGCGAGCCGCAGGAGCCCGTGTAAGGGTCCTCAGGGCTTGCGGCGGTAGAGCGCCATGGCGCGCTCCAGGATGCCCGGCGACGAATAGTCGCCGAGGAACAGGTCGCCCAACGCGCGGCGCATCCGCGCCCGGATGCGGGAGCGGATGGCATTGCGCAGCGCCTCCTCCTGCATGTGGCAGCGGCGGCAGAGGTTCTTCGGGCGGGCCTCCGGGTTGCCGGAGGGGCGGACCGGACGGACGACGACCTGCACGTCGCGGGTTTCCGCATACTCCACCACATCGGGCCAGGCCGCCCGCCGCCCGCGCCCGTCGCGCCACGTCTGGTCGGCGGCGTCGTACCAGCGGCCGTCCGGCAGGCAGCGCACCACGGCGCCGCCGGGACGCCCGCAACAGCGGCAGCGGTTCTCCCCGCTGGCGCCCTTGCGGTGGGCCGGATCGAGATCGGGTCGGAGAATCTTTGCGCGGAGCGGTCTGGTCATGGCTTGATGCCTGCCTCGGGGCCGGGACTGCCCCTGCGGGACGTGGCTCATGACATGGATGGCCGCGGACCGCCAGTGCGAATTTGTGAAAAGTTCTCCAGAGACCGCGCGCTATGGACATGACCTCTCCCGACCCTTCCCACGCCGGCCCTTCCAACACCAGCGAGCCCGCCGACCCGCATCTGGTGCACGAGCTGGCCAGCGCCCACCCCGACGTGGTCACCGCCGCCGCCGCGGGCGTGGCGCGGGTGGCCCATGGGGAAGGGCTGGGTCTGGTGCCGCTCGGCCTGCCGCTGCCCAAGGGCAAGCGCGACCTGCTGGTCCCGGCGGAGCGCCGGGAGGCGGTGCTTCTGGAAATCCAGGGCACGCTCGACCGCGCGCGGCGGCGCAACGCCCTGCTCGCCCAGGGGCGCCGCGCGCTGGAGGGCTGGTCGACCAGCCTGCACCCGGCGGACGACCGCACGCGGGTCAGGGCGGTGCGCAGCGAGGACCTGCCCTGGCCCGGCCTGCCCGCCCCGGTGCGGCTCCAGGTGTCGCGCGCGCTCGACGCCATGGAATTGGCCGATCTGACGGACGACGATCTGGCCCTGCGGCTGGAGGGCGACCCGGCGCTGGCCACCGCGCTGGAGGACGCGCTGTCGCGCACCGCCGCCCGGCTGCACCGCTACGCCGGGGAGGCGGAGGGTGCGGAGGATGGCTGGACCTTCGCGTCGCTGGCCGACCGGCTGTCCCGCGCCGCCCGCAACCGTCATGGGGTGGACGAGTTGCTGGAGCGCTGGGACCGCGAGTTCGCCGTCTGGCGGCGCGAGCGGGCGGAAGCGCGCGGCCGCGCCTATGTGGACCGGCACTTCGACCTCGCCCGCTTCGAGAGGCTCTTCCCGGTGGCCCGCGGGCTCGGGCGGCGGCTTGTGCTGGTGGTTGGCCCGACCAACTCCGGCAAGACCCACCACGCCATCGAGGCGCTGAAGGGCGCCTGGGACGGGATCTATCTGGCGCCGCTGCGCCTGCTGGCGCTCGAGGTGATGGAGCGGCTGAACGCCGAGGGCACCCTCGCGTCCCTGCTGACCGGCGAGGAGGCGATCACGACGCCGGGCGCCCGCCACACCGCCTCGACCATCGAGGTGATGGACCCCGACCGCCCGGTGGAGGTGGCGGTGATCGACGAAATCCAGATGCTCGCCGATCCCGACCGCGGCTGGGCCTGGACGGCGGCGCTGATGGGCGCACCGGCGGAGACCGTCTACATCCTGGGCGCCCCGGAGGCCCGCCCGCTGGTCGAGCGGGTGGCGGACCATCTCGGCGAGCGGCTGGAGGTGATCGAGCTGGAGCGCAAGGTGCCGCTGACCCTGATCGACCGCCGCCTGAACTGGGAGGAGGTGGAGCCCGGCGACGCGCTGATCGCCTTCTCCCGGCGGGAGATCCACACGGTGCGCGACACGCTGCGCGCCAAGGGCCTGTCGGTCGCCGCGGTCTACGGCGCGCTGGCCCCGGAGGTGCGGCGGCGGGAGGCGGCGCGCTTTCTGTCCGGCGAGGCCGACGTGGTGGTGGCGACCGACGCCATCGGCATGGGGTTGAACCTGCCCTGCCGCCGCGTTCTGTTCACCGCCCTGGAGAAGTTCGACGGGACCAGCGTCCGCCCGCTGAGCGCGACGGAGGTCAAGCAGATCGCCGGCCGCGCCGGGCGCTTCGGCAAGTTCGAGTCGGGAGAGTTCGGCGTGGTCGGCCGCGGCACGCCGCAGGCCCTGCGCACTCTGCTGGAGAAGGCGGACGGGCGGCTGCGCGCCGACGCTCCGCTGACCGTGCGGCCGACCCGCGCCATGCTGGCCCGTCTGGCCGAGCACATCGGGACGGAGGAGACGGTCCTGCTGCTCGACTGCTTTGCCGACGCCCGCACGGCGGGGTCGCCCTACCGGGTGGGCGACCTGTCCGGCATGCGGCGGCTGGCGGTGATGCTGGACGAGCGGCGGCTGGCGCTGCCGGCCAAATTGGACCTGCTGCTGATCCCCGCCGATCTGGAGGACGAGGCGGAGGCCCGCATCCTCGCCGCCATCGTCGGCGCGGTGGAGGCCGGGGAGCCGTCGCCCCTCGGGCGCTTCGTCCCGGCGCGGCTCGACGGGCTGGACGGGGCGGCGCTGGAAGGGCTGTCGCGGGCCTGCGACCTTTATTACTGGGCGGCGCGCAAGTTCCCGACCCTGTTTCCGGAACGGGAGGCGGTGCGCAGCCGCCGCGGCGAGATCAGCCGGCGTCTGGCCGACCTGCTCGCCACGCGCGGGGCGCGGTCCGCCGGGCAGCGGCGCGAGCCGCCCCCCAAGGCCGGTTTCCGCGGCGCCCCGCGCAAGCGCTTCGGCCCGCGGCGGTAGAGCGGCGGCTAGAGTGGGACTTTACATCCCGCCCGGATAGTTCGGGCCGCCGCCGCCCTCGGGAACGACCCAGTTGATGTTCTGGGTGGGGTCCTTGATGTCGCAGGTCTTGCAGTGCACGCAGTTCTGCGCGTTGATCTGCAGCCGCGGGGCGCTGCCGTCCTCCGCCCGCACGATCTCGTACACCCCGGCCGGACAGTAGCGCGTCTCCGGCGCGTCGTAGAGCGCCAGATTGACCGCGATCGGCACCGACGCGTCCTTCAGCGTCAGGTGCGCCGGCTGGTCCTCCTCATGGTTGGTGTTCGACAGATACACCGAGGACAGACGGTCGAACGACACCACCCCGTCGGGCTTGGGATAGGCGATCTTCGGCATCTCCGACGCCTTCTTCAGCGTCTCGTGGTCACCGTGCCGGTGGTGCAGCGTCCACGGCGACTTGCCCTTGGTCGCCGTCTCGTAGGCCGCGTTGGCCAGACCCGCCCACAGCCCCTTCTGGAAGCCGGGGCGGATGTTGCGCACCGCGTGAAGTTCCGACCACACCCAGGACACCTTCAGCTTCTCCGGGTAGGCCACCGCCTCGCGGGCGGGCGCTTCAGCGGAGAGCAGCTCATGCACCGCCTCGGCCGCCAGCATGCCCGACTTCATGGCTGTGTGGTTGCCCTTGATCTTGGGCACGTTGAGGAAGCCCGCCGCGTCGCCGACGATCAGACCGCCGGGAA
>NZ_JBHSLC010000060.1:19542-29546 GCF_042657465.1 Azospirillum himalayense
GCGGATCGCCGGGTGGGTCTTGTAGCGCTGGAACTCCTCGAACGGCGACAGGTGCGGGTTTTCGTAGTCAAGCCCGACCACGAAGCCGACCGACACCAGGTTGCCCTCCATGTGGTAGAGCCAGGAGCCGCCGTAGGTCTTGGGGTCCATCGGCCAGCCGATGGTGTGGACGATCAGGCCGGGCTGCGACTTGGCGGGATCGACCTCCCACAGCTCCTTGATGCCGATGCCGTAGGTCTGCGGGTCGGCGTCACGGCGCAGGTCGAAGCGCTCGAACAGCGTCTTGGTCAGCGAGCCGCGGCAGCCCTCGGCGAAAATGGTCTGCTTGGCGTGCAGCTCCATGCCCGGCGTGTAGTTGGCGGTCCGCTCTCCGTCCTTGCCGATGCCCATGTCGCCGGTGGCCACACCCTTGACCGCACCTCTGTCGTCGTAAAGCACCTCCGCCGCGGCGAAGCCGGGGTAGATCTCCACACCCAGCTCCTCGGCCTGCCCGGCCATCCAGCGGGCGAGGTTGCCGAGGCTGATGATGTAGTTGCCGTGATTGTGCATCTGCGGCGGGGCGAAGGGCGACTTGTAGGCCTTGGTCTCGGTGAGGAAGAGGAAGCGGTCCTCGCGGGCCGGGGTGGTTAGCGGCGCGCCCTTCTCCTTCCAGTCGGGGATCAGCTCGTCGAGCGCGTGCGGCTCGAACACCGCGCCGGAGAGCAGGTGGGCGCCGACCTCCGAGCCCTTCTCCACGACGCAGACCGACAGCTCCTGCCCGGCCTCGTTGGCGAGCTGTTTCAGGCGGATGGCCGCGCTCAGGCCCGACGGGCCGGCTCCGACGACAAGGACGTCGTACTCCATCACCTCGCGCGGATCGCGATCCATGGTCCCCATGCCTCCCGGTTGATTGAAGCGCCGGGGCCATTTCCGCAGGGTCCGGCGGCTTTCGGAACGGCGTATGCCTTTCGCACCCGCCAAAAAGGATATCTAAGCCCATGTAAGACCACAGGAGCCGTGGTAAGGTCAAACGATGATTGACCAATCCGACATCCTCGCCGCCCTGCGCTGGCACGTCGACATCGGGTGTGACGAGGCCATCGGGGACGAGCCCCTGGACTGGGCGACGCTGGCCGCCCGGCCGGCGGTGGCGCGTGCGCCGGCCGGCGCATCGGCGCTGCCGCCCGCTGCGGCACGCCCCGCGCCGGTGTCGCAGTCGGCGTTCGGGGGTCCCTCCGGCGCGTCGATGTTCGGTGCGCCCATGACGGCGGACTTGCCGCTGGGCGCCAGCGAGGCCGGGGCGAGCGCCCGCGCCCGCGCCGCCGAGGCGCGCAGCCTGGAGGAACTGGAGTCGGCGTTGCGCGCCTTCGACGGCTGCCCGCTGAAGGCGACGGCAATGAACACGGTCTTCGCCGACGGCAACCCCGCCGCGGACATCATGCTGATCGGCGAGGCGCCGGGCGAGGACGAGGACCGGCAGGGCAAGCCCTTCGTCGGGGTCAGCGGCAAGCTGCTCGACCGCATGCTGGCCCAGGTGGGACTCGACCGCAGCACGGTCTACATCAGCAACATCCTGCCCTGGCGCCCGCCCGGCAACCGGTCGCCGACCCAGGCGGAGATCGCCGCCTGCCTGCCTTTCCTGGAACGGCATGTCGAGCTGATCGGGCCGAAGGTGCTGGTGCCGCTGGGCGGCACCTCCGCCAAGACCTTGCTCAACCGGGCGGAGGGCATCACCCGCCTGCGCGGCCGCTGGTTCGACTACGCCTCCCCCGGCCTGTCCGGCCCGGTTCCGGTCCTGCCGATGCTGCACCCGGCCTATCTGCTGCGCAACCCCATCGCCAAGCGCGAGGCATGGCGCGACCTGCTGACCCTGCGCCAGCGCTTTCCGGGCTGATTCACCGCAATCGTCGTTTTTCCCCACCCCGGCCCTCCCCCGCTGCGCAGGGGAGGGCCGGGGTGGGGGGCAAACACCACAGCGATGGTTAACGCCGCCCATTTCCTAAAATGTTTCTCTTATTGCGCCTTTTCTTCCGCGCTCCTTCGAACATTCGAGATCCATAGACATTCCAAACATTGCCCAAGTACTTCGAAAGATCGGAGTGGTTTACCAAGTCGCCGCTATGCCGTTGTGCCAAACGGCACAGAAAGACCCATGACCTTGCGCCAAAAGGGTCTTCCCACCGGGCTAGGGCCATTTTTCCGCCTCCACTAAGTCGCTGAAAACCCTTGCGAACAGACAGCCTTGACCGCTGTTGGAGAATCATCTTCTTGCGATTCCCCTCCACTGCGGTTATTCGAATAACATGTTCCGGATATTGTGCAGCGCAGCAAACACCGTCTCGCTGCGGCGGAAGGTCCTGGGAATGGCGGGGGTGGCGCTGGCGCTGTGCGCGGCACCCGACCCGACGGGCGGCTATCGCCCGGCCCAGGCCGGCCTTGTGATTCACGCCCCGGATGGACGCCCCGTCGTCCCTCCGGGATTTGATCGTGCCGAGCAGACCCTGCTTCTGGCGACGGACGCCGACGCGCGCGCCGTCCAATTGACGGAAGAGGACGCCCGCCATTACCGGCGCATCTTCGCGCTCCAGGACCGCGGCGAGTGGGAAGGCGCCGACTGGGAAATCCGCCTGCTGCACGACCGCCGCCTGATGGGCCATGTGCTGCGCCAGCGCTATCTGCACCCCGACCGCAAGGCCAGCTACGACGAGCTGGCCGGCTGGCTCCAGCGCTACGGCGACCTGCCGGGCGCCGAGCGCATCCACGCCCTGGCCCAGCGCCGCGCCCCCGCCGGCCAGCAGCGCGCCCTGAAGCCGCCGCGCGCCGGCGACGGGGAACGGCTGACCGGATCGCTGGAGCGGCTGGGCGGCCTGCGCCCCGAACCGCTGCCGGAGGCCGTCTCCGACGAGGAGCAGAGCGATCCGGACAAGAGCGCCGAGGCCGCCGAGGACAAGGCCAAGCTCACCGTCGCCCCGCGCAGCCGCACCGCCAGCCGCTCCAACCACACCACCCCGTCCCGCGTGACGGATCTGCTGCGCGCCGGCAAGCCGGGGGCGGCGCTGGCCCTGCTCAATCAGGACGACTTCGGGCGCAGCCTCGATTCGGTGCAGTACGACCAAGCGCGGGCGCGCATCGCCGCCTCGCTCTATTATTCCGGCGACGTGACGCAGGCGCTGTCGCTGGCCTCGGCCAGCGCCGCCCGCTCCGGCCCGGCCCTGACGGAGGCGCATTGGATCGCCGGCCTCGCCGCCTGGCGGCTGAAGCAATATGACCGCGCGGCCCGCCACTTCACCAATCTGGCCGAGGCCGGCCCGCAATCGCCGTGGCTGGCCTCCGCCGCCGGCTTCTGGGCCGCCCGCGCCCACGCCCGCCGGGGCCGCGAGGAGCAGGCCCGCACCCATCTCGCCGCCGCGGCGCGCTACCCGCACACCTTCTACGGCCTGCTCGCCCACCGCAAGCTGGGCGGCTCGGGCGGCCTCGACTGGCGCACGCCGGAACTGACCGGGGAGCATCTGAAGGCGCTGTCCGCCCTGCCCGGCGGCACCCGCGCCATCGCCCTGATCCAGGCCGGCCAGCGCGAGGCGGCGGAGTTGGAACTGCGCCGCATCCACCCGCGCGGCGACGCGCTGGCCGAGCAGGCGCTGGTGGCGCTGGCCGATCGCGCCGGGCTGCCGGGGCTGGCGCTGCAGGTCGGCAACGCGGTCGCCGGGCCGGACGGTGCGCCCTACACGGCGGCCCTCTACCCGGTGCCGCACTGGAAGCCGCGCGACGGCTTCGCCGTGGACCGCGCGCTGGTCTTCGCGGTGATGCGGCAGGAATCGCGCTTCGACCCGAAGCTGGTCAGCTCCGCCGGGGCCACCGGCCTGATGCAGATCATGCCGGCCACCGCCCAGCACGTGCAGGAGCGCAACGCCGACATCGGCGAGGCCGACGCCGCCCGCGCGGGCCTGTTCGACCCTTCCACCAACATGGAACTCGGGCAGCGCTACATGGCGGAGCTTCTGAACAGCCAGGACATCGGCAACAACCTGTTCCTGCTGGCCGCCGCCTACAACGCCGGCCCGGGCACGCTGGCGCGCTGGCGCCGGGAGTTGTCGGACATCGGCGACGACCCGCTGCTCTTCATCGAGAGCCTGCCCTACGCCGAGACGCGGAACTACGTCGAGAAGGTCGTCGCCAACTTCTGGATCTACCGGCTGCGGCTGGGGCAGGAAATCGAATCGCTGGACGCCGTTGCGGCGGGCGGCTGGCCGGTCTATATGCCGGTGGACGTCTTCCCGGCGGCCCGGTCCACCCAGGTCGCGCAACACGCCGAATCCTCCGATGCCGAAAATTGACGAATCCCGCCCGTTCCTGCCCGTCAACATCGCCGTCATGACTGTGTCCGACACGCGCACGCTCGCCGACGACCGCTCGGGCGATGCCTTGGTGGAGCGGCTGACCGGCGCCGGCCACCGGCTGGGCGCCCGCGCCATCGTGAAGGATGACATCGCCGCGATTCGCGCCCAGGTCCAGGCCTGGATCGCCGATCCGGAGATCGATGTGGTGCTGACCACCGGCGGCACCGGCGTGACCGGCCGCGACGTGACGCCGGAGGCGGTGGAGGCCCTGTTCGACAAGCCGATCCCCGGATTCGGGGAGCTGTTCCGCCAGCTCAGCTACGCCAAGGTCGGCACCTCGACGATCCAGAGCCGGGCGACCGGCGGGGTCGCCAATGGCACTTACATCTTCGCCCTGCCGGGTTCGCCCAGCGCCTGCCGCGATGCATGGGACGACATCCTGGTCTTCCAGCTCGACAACCGGCATCGTCCCTGCAACCTCGTCGAACTGATGCCGCGCCTGCGCGAGCATCAGGTGTGACCGGCACCACCGGTCTTCACGGCGCCCTGACGCGGCTGCCGGCCTTCGCCGGCCTGCCCTCCGGGGCGCTGGAGCCGATGCCGCGCCGGGGCGTGGCGCATGACCATGTCCGGTTGGTTGGGAAGGGCCTGGTCGCCCGCGTCCCGCGCTGGAGCCAGCTCGGCCTCGACCCCCTCGCCAACCTGGAGCAGCAGGCCGCCGCCTTCCGCCGCGCCGCGCCCAGCGGCCACACGCCGGAGCTGGCCGCCGTCCTGCCGCCGGGGCCGGAGCTGCCCATGGGCGCGCTGGTGGTGACGGAGATCGTCGGGCGCCCGCCGCGCCTGCCGGACGACATGCCGGCCATCGCGCGGGCGCTCGCCGCCCTGCACGCCCTGCCCCTGCCGCCGGACGACGAGCGTGCCCCCCTGCCCGCCCCCGTCGACCCGGTGGCGGCGACCCTGGCCCAGGTGGAGCGGCAGGCAGTGTGGTTCGAACGCGCCGGGCTGGCGCCGGACGCCCTGGCCCGGCTTGGCACGGAGCTGGAGGCCGCCCGCGCTTTCCGCGGTACGGCGCCACTCCCTGTCACGCTGGTCGGCAGCGACGTCCACCCCGGCAACTTCCTGATCGACGCCGCCGGCAAGGCGTGGTTCACCGATCTGGAGAAGGCCCAGTACGGCCACCCGGCCATCGACCTCGCCCACGCCAGCCTCTACACCTCCACCATGTGGGAGCGGGAGGTCGCGGCGGTGCTGGCTCCGGACGAGGTCGCGGCGTTCCACGAAGTCTGGGAAGCGGCGGTGCCGCCCGCGCTGGCCGAGGCGGTGCGCCCGTGGCGCCAGCCCTTGCGCCGGCTGACCTGGCTGCGCACCTTGTCCTGGATGGCCCGCTGGCGGGTGGAGGGGGCGGCCCTGTCGCCGGACATGCCGAACTCGCTGGCGGCCCACATGGACGCCCACGCGATCGACGTCCTGCGTCCGGAGATCATCGGGCGGGTCGCCGCCGAATGGCGTTGAAGGCGAAGGGCGGCCGAGACATGCGATGGTTCGGGCCGCAGCGTGGTTAACCCTTGCCAGCGGTTGGTGTTAGACTGAGGAATCGAGTTTCAGGCTTTCCTGATCCGGACTCCGTAGGCGTGCAGGTGGACGCGGCATGATGACATTCCGATTTGGGCGGACCCGGTTGGGTCGGACGGCGCTCGGTGCCTTGCTCCTTTCCACGGCGGGCCTCCTGCCGGCCGGCAACGCCGTCGCCGCGGCCCCGGCGACGACGGAACGCCCGTCGCTGACCTCGGCGACCGGCAGCTATCTGGCCGGGCGCTTCGCCCAGCGCCAGGACGATTGGGCGGCCGCCGCCCTGTTCATGGCGCACGCCCTGTCCGCCGACCCCGGCGACCTGACGCTGCTGCGCCGCACCTACCTGCTGAAGCTGGGCGAGGGGCAGTTCGACGCCGCCATCGACCTCGCCAAGCGGCTGCTGGAGCAGGACAACGACCCGCAGATGGCCATCGCCCTGCTGGCCTCCGACAACCTCGCCCGCGGCAAGCTGAAGGAAGCCAAGGCCATGGCCGCGCGCATGCCCAAGGAGGGCATGGCGAAATACATCGGGCCGCTGATCGACGCTTGGCTGGCCGCCGCGGAAGGCAAGACCGACGCGGCGCTGAAGGCGCTGGAGCCGCTCTCCGCCGCCAGCGGCTTCGCCGCTTTGCACGACCTTCACGCCGGTCTGTTGCTGGAATTGGGCGGGCGCAAGGACGCCGCCGCGGAGCGCTTCGCCCGCGTGCTCGACAAGGAGACGCCGCTGCGCGTCATCCAGATCGTCGGTAGCTTCTACGAGCGCACCGGCCGCAAGGACGAGGCGCGCAAGCTGTACGAATCCTTCCGCGCCGGCAATCCCGACAGCCTGATGGTCGAGCCGGCGCTGAAGGCGCTGGACGAGGGCAAGGCCGCCGCCCCGGTGGTGTCCGACGCCAAGCAGGGGCTGGCCGAGGCCCTGTTCGACCTGGGCAGCGCCATCCATCACGAGGGGGCGGAGGAAACCGCCCTGCTGTTCGGGCGGATCGCTCTTCATCTGCGCCCCGACCTGTCGCTGGCGCGGCTGATGATCGGCGACATCATGGAAAACCGCGACCACCACGCCGACGCGCTGGTCGAGTTCCAGGCGCTGGAAAAGGACCCGGTGCTGGGCTGGACCGCGCGGCTGCGCGCCGCCGAGAGCCTCGCCCGGCTGGAGCGCACCGACGACGCCATCGCCGCTTTCTCCTCTCTGTCCGCCGAGCGTCCGGAGCGCACCGACGCGCTGATCCGGCTGGGCGACCTGTACCGCGTCGCCAAGCGTTATGGCGAGGCCGCCGACAGCTACAGCAAGGCGCTGGAGCGCATCGGCACGCCGGAGGAGCGGCATTGGGCGGTGCTCTACGCCCGCGCCATGTCCTACGACAAGGTGGACCGCTGGCCGGACGCCGAGCGCGACCTGCGGGCGGCGCTGGCTCTGAAGCCGGACGAGGCCTTCCTGCTGAACTATCTGGGCTACAGCTACGTCGACCGCGGGCTGAACCTGGAGGAGGCCAAGGGGATGATCGAGAAGGCCGTCGCCCTGCGCCCCAAGGACGGCTACATCGTCGACAGCCTGGGCTGGGCGCTCTACCGCACCGGCGATTTCGAAGGGGCGGTGGAGAAGCTGGAGCGCGCGGTGGAGCTGAAGCCGACCGACGCCACCATCAACGACCATCTGGGCGACGCCTACTGGCGCGTCGGGCGCCGCAACGAGGCCCGCTTCCAATGGACCCGCGCGCTCCGCACCGCGGAGGAGGAGCCGCAGAAGGAGGACATCCGGGCCAAGCTGGACAAGGGCCTGATCGATCCCAAGGCCGCCGAGGCCGCCACGCCCAAGGTTCAATAACGTCCGCCGCCTCCGCCCCTTGATCCCTTCGCCGTGTAAGGGATCGGGGCGGGAGACGCGGATGCTGGCCGACGACGGGTGGGGCGAGAACGAAGCGGTGGCGTACACCGTCCCGACCCAGGTCTTCGACCCCGACCCAGGTCTTCGACGCCGCCTGCTCCGTCCTGTCGAAGAACACGTCGCCCGACGCGCGAAACGGGTTCTTCGGGCACAGCCGTCACTTGGCCGACTGCTCCGAAGCCTGGGTCGGGGTCGGGGGGTTACGCTTCCGTCTGGCCCGCCTGGACAGCAGGTTAAGCCCCTCGATCAAGGCGGAGAAGGCCATCGCGGCATAGATGTAGCCCTTGGGAACATGCGCCCCGAAGCCTTCGGCGATGAGGGTTGTGCCGATCAGCAACAGGAAGCCAAGCGCCAGCATCACCACCGTCGGGTTGGCGTTGATGAAGTTCGCCAAGGGCGTGGCCGCCAACAGCATGACGGCGACGGTGACCACGACGGCGATCACCATGATGGCGACATGCTCGGTCATTCCCACGGCGGTGATGATGCTGTCGATGGAGAACACGAGGTCGAGCACCAGGATCTGGCCGATGACCGCCGCGAAACCCACCGTCGGCGCCCGGGTGTCGAACAGGTCGGGGTTGGGGTCGGGATCGACGTTGTGGTGGATCTCCTTCGTCGCCTTCCAGACCAGGAAGAGACCACCGGCGATCAGGATCAGGTCGCGCCAGGACAAGCCTTTGCCGAAGATGCTGATGACCGGTTCGGTCAACTGCACGATGACGGCGACGAAACCGAGCAGACCAAGGCGCAGCAGCATGGCCGCACCGATGCCGATCCGCCGGGCCCGCTCGCGCTGGTGTTCGGGCAGCTTGTTGGTCAGGATCGAGATGAAGATCAGGTTGTCGATCCCCAGCACGACCTCCATCGCGATCAGCGTCGCGAGCGCGGCCCAGGCGGCGGGATCGGCGGCCAGAGCCAGCAAGCCGTCCATCTGCGGATATCCTTCGGTCGGGGTGATTGAAGCGGGTGGCGCGTCCGGCGGCGGTCGACGGGCAAGATCCCGCGCATCACCCCATTGGTGACGCGCGATCCACCCGGCGGGTCCCCATATGCCTGAGGCTTCCAGCCAGGAACCGGCGATGGACCGTCAGGACGCATTCGGCCCCCTCATCGAGCATGTCGGCGCGCTCACCGGCGCGGTCGCCAATCCGGTCACGGGCGTGGCGGTCGCCGCGCTGGCGGTGCTCGTCGCCCGGCGGCAGCGCCTTCTGCTTGCCGCCGCGGCGGTCGGCGTGGCGGAGGGGGCGGTCATGGCGTTGCTGGGTGTCGCGCATGCCGGCGTCCTGTCCGGCTGCACCACGGGAGCGGCGGGCTCGGTCCTGCAAGCCCTGGCCATCTGGCCGCTCGCCCGATGCGCAAGGCGCCTCGGCCGACGCTTCGCCCGGTCGCCGGAGGGCTGAAGGCCGGGAACCGGCGTGGCAAAGAGCCGGGTCCCGGCCATGGCTCAGAGTTCCTCGTCCTCACCGAAGCCGGGATCGTCATCCCACGCCGACGCTTCGGGTTCCGCGGGCGCCTCCGGTTCCGCGGCGCTCGCCTCTCCGCCGGAAAAGGCGCTGGACAGTGCGCTGCCGATCAGCATGCCGCCGGCCACCCCCATGGCGGTCTGCATGGCGCCGGCCATGAAGCCTCCGCCGGCCCGTTGCGGCTGCTGGGCATAGGCCGCGACGCGCGGGTCGCCGTACGCCGGAGTGGCACCGGGCGCCTGCCCCCATGGCGAGGCGCCGGGACGCTGCGGCGCCGGGTCCGGCTTGGCGCCGCCGAACAGGCCGCCGAACAGGCCACCGCCGCCGGCCGCCGGGCGTTCCTGAAGCTGCCGCTCCAACTCCTGGTTCTGGTTCTGCGAGGCGGCGAGCGCCTGCTCCAGCATGACGATGGCCTGGGCCATGAGGTAGGGCGCCGCCGGCTGGCGGGCGATGGTGTCGCGGATGTGGGCTTCGGCCTGCGGGTCGCGGGGGCCGGACTGGGCCTCGGCTTGGCGCAGCTTGGCGAAGAGGTCGTCAATGATCTGGCGTTCGGTCTGGTCCATGATTGCGGTCGTGCTCTCGATGGCTGGAGGAATGTGGAGCGACCGGAGACTCTCCGTGCCGACCTCTACTCGTTGCGGTTGCCCATGAGCTGGAGGAGCATTTGGAAGAGGTTGATGAAGTTGAGGTAGAGGGAGAGGGCGCCCATGACGGCGAGCTTGGTGTTGCCCTCGTGGCCGTAGCCCTCGGCGTACTCCTCCTTGA
>NZ_JBHSLC010000061.1:0-551 GCF_042657465.1 Azospirillum himalayense
TTCGCCGCCGACGCCATCCTGGAGGCGATCGACGCCGAGATCCCGCTGGTGGTGTGCATCACCGAGGGCATCCCGGTGCTCGACATGGTGCGCGTCAAGCGCGCTCTGAGCAACTCCAAGACCCGCCTGATCGGGCCGAACTGCCCGGGCATCATCACGCCCGACGAGTGCAAGATCGGCATCATGCCCGGCCACATCCACAAGCGTGGCAAGATCGGCATCGTCTCGCGCTCGGGCACGCTGACCTACGAGGCGGTGGCGCAGACCACCGCGGCGGGTCTCGGCCAGACGACCTGCATCGGCATCGGCGGTGACCCGGTCAACGGGACGAACTTCGTGGACAGCCTGGAGCTGTTCCTGAAGGACCCGGAGACCGAGGGCATCATCATGATCGGCGAGATCGGCGGCGACGCCGAGGTCAAGGGCGCGGAGTTCATCCGCGACTCCGGGACCAGGAAGCCGGTCGTCGGCTTCATCGCCGGGCGCACCGCGCCTCCGGGCCGCCGCATGGGCCACGCCGGCGCGGTGATCTCCGGCGGCAACGACACCGC
>NZ_JBHSLC010000062.1:0-961 GCF_042657465.1 Azospirillum himalayense
CCCTCGATGCCCGGCATGGCGGAGAGCAGGCGGACGAGCTGGCTGTTGCACTCGATGAGGACGCGCACGCCCCGCGCCTGAAGCCGCGGGGCGAAGCGGGCGAACATGATGGTGTCGCCCACCCCTTGCTCGTCATGGACCAGCAGGGTCCGGCCGGTGAGGTCGGAGCCGTCCCAGGCCGGCGAGGCGAAGCTGCGCCGGGGCGATGGGAAGTCGGCCATGCGCGAGCGCCATTCGTACTCGGCGAACCCCTCCTCCAACTCACCCCTGAGCAGCAGCCCAAAGCCCAGCGCGGTGTGGGCCTCCGCCAAGGCCGGGTCGAGCCGGACGGCGATCCGCGTCAGGATGATCATCTCGTCGACCCGCATCAGGTCGCGGGCCGCCAGCCCGAGGTTGAGGTGGGTGTGCGCCGCGCCCGGTTGCATCGCGATGGATTGCCGGAAGCAGGCCACCGCCTCGTCGAGCCGCCCGAGGTCCTGAAGCGTAACGCCCAGGTTGTTGAGGACGCCGGGATCGCCCGGCGCGAAGCCGAGCGCGCAGCGGTAGTAGCGGACCGCCTCCTCCGACCGGCCGAGACGGCGGCAGGCCATGCCCAGGTTGGCATATGCGGCCACCGACGACGGCGCCATGCCGAGGAGCACCATCAACTCCTCGATTGCCTCCTCGGCCCGGCCGTCCAGGATGAGCGCCTGCGCGAGCAGCAGCCGCTGCTCGGTCAGCTGCGGCTTGAGGCGAAGCAGCCGGCACAGCGCGGTCGCGGCGTCGCCGTGCCGGCCCTGGTCCGACAGCACGTTCGCGACGTTGTTGAGCGCGTCGCCGGAGCCGGCGTCCAGCGCCAGGGCGCGCCGGCAGGATGCCAGGGCCTCGTCGCGCCGGCCGAGCCGCCGCAGCGCGCTGGCAAGGTTGGAGAAGCAGGCCGCGTTGTCGGGGGCTGAGCGGATGGCCTGGGTCATCCACGCCA
>NZ_JBHSLC010000062.1:971-19997 GCF_042657465.1 Azospirillum himalayense
TGTAACGCCCAGGTTGTTGAGGACGCCGGGATCGCCCGGCGCGAAGCCGAGCGCGCAACGGTAGTAGCGGATCGCCTCCCCGGTCCGGCCGAGACGGCGGCAGGCCATGCCCAGGTTGGCGTATGCGGCGACCGACGACGGCGCCATGCCGAGGAGCACCATCAACTCCTCGATCGCCTCCTCGGCCCGGCCGTCCAGGATGAGCGCCTGCGCGAGCAGCAGCCGCTGCTCGGTCAGCTGCGGCTTGAGGCGAAGCAGCCGGTGCAGAGCGGTCGCGGCTTCGGCGTGCCGGCCCTGGTCCGACAGCACGTTCGCGACGTTGTTGAGCGCGTCGCCGGAGCCGGCGTCCAGCGCCAGGGCGCGCCGGCAGGATGCCAGTGCCTCGTCGCGCCGGCCGAGCCGCCGCAGCGCGCTGGCAAGGTTGGAGAAGCAGGCCGCGTTGTCGGGGGCTGAGCGGATGGCCTGGGTCATCCACGCCACGGCCTCCGCCGGCTTGCCGCCCTGAAGCGCCAGCGCGCCCAGCAGATGCAGGGCATCGGGGTGACGGGGGTGGTCGGCGAGAACCCGCCGGTACGCCCCTTCCGCTTCAGCCAGCCGGCCGGCGCCGTGGTGGGCAAGGCCCGCCGCGACGAGCGCCGCGGGGCTGGGCCGATCGGGGGCGGCTTTGGAGGGGAGGGCCATGCGTCCGTGCCTTGTCCGTGCTTTCGAAACGTCGATCAGATCAGGACCGGGGCTGCCCAGGGATCGTAGGGCACCAGGGCCTGGCGCGTCGGCTCCGGCCGATGGAAACCCGCGGCGTTGCGGTTCAGCATGGTCGCGACGAAGGAAAAGGAGCTGTTGGAGATGGCGACCCGATCGGCGTGGCAGAGGACATGGAAATCGGCGAAGAACTCCGCGCCGGCGATCGGCTCGGCGAGATCGCGGGCGGTGACGGGGCGGTAGGCGGCGAAGGCCCGCACCTGGGCGGGGTCGTCGGTGGCGATGTACAGGAGCGGACGGTCGAGCGTCGGCCACACGCTCTCCAGCCAGCGCAGGTACCAGGACACCGGGGCGATCCAGAACCGCCCCCAACCGAAATCCCCGCGCCGCAGGTGCAGCGCCACGACCGTGTGGCCGGCGTCGTGCAGACGGCCGAGCAGCGCGTCCGCGTGGGGCCGGAGGTGGCGGCCCGGCGTGAACAGCGCGCGGAATTCCTCCTTGAACGGCGCCAGGGGCGAGGTGTCGCCGCAGAAATAGCCGGACACGTCATGATCGGCCAGCTCTGGGGCGCGCCCGCCGAGGAGGGAGGCGGTCAGGGCGGCTTCCCCGTCCGCTTCTGCCACGCGCGGCAGCGCCGGACCGGGCAGGGGATCGTCGTGGTCGTACAGGTGGCGGCCGAGCCAGGGAGGAACCTCCAGGGTGAGACCGTGCCGGGCGGCGTAGAGTCGCAATGCGCCGTACTGGAGAAGCTGGTTGCCGAACCGCCCGTTGCGCCCGAGGGACGTCGCGGCGAGGCGGCGGCCCGGCCCTCCCGCCGGGGCGGGAACCGGTGGTGCTCCCCATCGGCGCGTCAGCAGGGACACCGCGCGGCGCGTGAAGGCATCGCCGAAGCCGGGGTTGCAGTGGATCGCCCGCTCCCAGGCCACCAGTGCCTCGTCGAGGCGGCCAAGCGATTCCAGGGCTCCGGCCAGCGCCGCATGGCCGCTGTACAGCTCGGGGCTGAGCCGCAGCGCCCGGCGGGCGTGCTCCGCCGCGACCGCTCCATGGCCGAGGCTCAGGGCGGCGTCCGCGCAGTCCGCGTTGAGGTCGGGTCGCATCGGGTCCAGCCGGAGCGCCCGCCCCAGGTCCCGCCACCCCTGTTCGGCCTGCCCCAGCCGCCGGTTCGCGCGGCCCAGCAGCCACTGGGCGTTGGTGAGGCTTGGCTGGAGCACCAGGGCCCGGCGCAGCCGGGGAGCGGCCTGGGCATGGGCGTCGGCGTCGAACAGCATGGAGCCGAGATTGCACCACGCGGCGGCCGCGGCGGGATGAAGACCCACCACCGCCCGGAAGGCGGTCAGGGCAAGCCGGTCGCGCTTGAGCCGGTGCGCGAGCAATCCCAACTCGAACCAGGCTTCGGTGCGGCCGGGGTCCTCGGCGGCCGCGCGGGTCAGCGCGACGATGGCGCGGTCGAGTTGCCCGGCCTGGATGGCGTCCTTCCCTACCGCGACGAAGTCGATGGCGCGCGGGGTGTCCCGCTTTTCCGAAGGGGCAGCGGCCAGGGCCGGAGGCGGACCCTCCGTTCCCCCCTGTGCCGTGAAGAACGGCGGCCCGTTCCAGCCGCCGTCGCGCAGAAGAGCGAACCGCTTGGCGTTCAGCGCGTGGATGCGGCGGTGGGTCAGGATTTCGATCGCCACGAAGCGGGAATCGGGCGCCTCCGCCGGCCTGGCGGCGCCGGTCATCGCCAAGCGCTGCCGCGCCAGGGCGTTGTCCGCCCGCATCGTATAGTGGACTGTCTTCTCTGCGATCCTGATTCCGCCGAACATGCTGTGGAGCGCCCGGCCGTAGGCCACGTCGTCGGCCACGGCCGGGTGGAACGGCGCCTCCTCCGGGAAGCCGCCGATCATATCGTGGCAGACGCGCCGTACGCAGAGATTGCACGGGTAGCTGAGCTCCGACGCCTCGCGCCACTCAGGCGTGACCTCATGGTCGATGGTGTCGAAGTGCATCCCGGTGCGGACGAATCCGGCATCGAGGTTGAGGTCCAGCGCTGTTGCCGTCAGTACGAGGTGCCGCTCGAAAAAGTAATCGTCGGCGTCCAGAAACCAGATGTACCGGCCAAGCCCCGCAGCGGCGCCGATGTTGCGCGACCGGCCCGCCCCCCGGTTGTGGTTGTTCGCGATCAGCGCCACGCTCTGCTCCGGATGATCCCGCGCCCAGCGCAGGACCCGCGACGCCGTTTCGTCGGGGGATGCATCGTCGACGACGCACACATGGACCTGCGTCCGTGGGTCCCGCACCGTCTCGCGGTAGAAGCGGGCCGCCGCGGCGACGCTGTCGAGCGCCCGCTCGATGGTGTCCTCCATCCGGTGCGCGGGGATCACCACGGTGCCGAGAACGTCGGTATCGGCCTTGTGGCGCGCGATCCCCCGCAAGGCCATGCCCAACCCGCAATCCTCGAAACCCGCCGCCGCGTGCAGCCGTTCGGCCTCCGCGTCGCGGCCCTGGACCAGCCGCACGATGCCCAGGGCGCGGGCGAGGTCGCCTTGTGGCGGCACGATGCGCGCCAGCGGTTCCAGCAACGCCGCCGCGTCGTCGGCCGCCCCCTCCTGGACGCGCCTCAAGGCCCGGCTGGCGGCGAGGCTCAGGGGCTCGCCGATCTGCCGGCGGAGCGCCTCATGATCACCGTGCAGCCGGGCGGCCCGGACGAAAAGCCCGATCGCCCGCAGGCCATCACCCGTCGCGCGGGCGGCGTGCGCGGCGTGCTGCCACGCGACCGCATCCGCCGGATCGGTTGCGAGCGCCCGCCGGTATGGTGGGGCGCCGCCGGGGTCCTTATTATCCCGCGACATCCCTAGGCCACCGCCGTCACGAAGGTTCCAGCAAAGGCGCTCCAGGTCCGCTCACCGCGCAGGAAGGCCCGCGCCCTGTCGGCGCGGGAGCGGGCAGCGGCGCGGTCGGTGTAGAGGGTTTCGAGGTGGGCGACGGTCTCCTCGACGGACGATTCCCCCCAACCGCGGCGCCGGCCACCTCGACCTGATTCGGGGTCGGTCACCGGGTCCTGGTGGCGCAGCGGCAGGCAGGCGCCGTCCCGGATCAGGTCGAGGTGGCCGGTGTTGGCTGACAGGATGACCGGCACGCCGCAGGCCATCGCTTCCATGGCGACGAGGTTGGTCGCCCCTTCGCAGCGGTTTGGAAAGATGGCGGCGTGGCATTCCGCCAGAATGGCGGGGATCTGGCTGCGTCCGAGAAAGCCCATGTCGACGAAGCCCTCCGGCGGCACGCCGCAGGCCATCGCCCACTCCACGATGCGCAGCTTGCCGTTATCCCCCACGGCGGGGGCGGCCGGCACCAGGGGGGATTCCGCGATGTCGGCGGAGGTGTGCGGCCAGGGGTTATGCCAGGCGGTGACCAGCAGCGCGTCGGGATGGCGCTCATGGAACCGGCGGAAGGCGGCCAGCACGATGTCCTGCCCCTTGCGGAACTCCACCTTCCCACCCGAGAAGACGACGAAGCGGTCGCCGAAACGCCGGGCCGGGGGGACCGGCGCCAGCTCGTCCGGGTCCACGCCCTGGAAGGCGCAGGCGACGTCGGTGATGCCCTGTTCGGCCAGCAGGGCCCTGTTGTACTCCGAATGGACTACGAGCTTGTCGTAGCTCCGCGCGCGTTGGAGCGTGTCCTGGTCGAACAGGGTGTCCTCGAAGGCGATGACCCCGACGTTGCGGCTGCCGCGGAACCGGGCGGAGAGCGGACCCGCGACGAAGCCGTTGCCGAGCGCGTGCAGGACGGTGCAGTCGTTGAGGCCGAGCATCCGGTTGCCCGACCGCTCAGCGATGGCGGTGATCTGCTGGTGGCTGTCCATCAGGACTTCCAGCTTTTCCCGGTTCTCCGGCCGCATGGTGGACAGAAGCGGTTTTTCCAGCAGGAGTGGCGGCCGTCCCCGATCGATCAGATGCAACGTCGTGTGGACGCCGACCAGACCCCAGCCGTGAACCTCCGAAAGCTGCCACGTCAGCGCCAGATTCTGTTCCACGCACGGCTTGCCGACGCCCACCGCTGCCAACTCCGTCACGCGCCGCACATCCTTTCATGCCATGGCCTTCATGCTCATGGCCCTGGATGGTAGGATAGCAGAACGCGGACGCTGATACACAGCGTGAGCCGCCGTCCAGTGCGAGCCAGCCAGCGCGAGCCAGCATGACCGTCAAGATCGCCTTTCTCGACCCGGCGGGTGGGGACTACACGCCGGACACGCCACGCCTGCACCCTCTCGGCGGTTCGCAATCGGCCCTGTGCTACCTCGCGGAGGCTTTGGCCGCCGCCGGCCCGGAGGTCACGCTGGTCAACGGCACCCGGACACCCGGCGTGGTGCGCGGGGTGCGCTGCCTTCCTGCCGCCGCGATGCCCTGGGAGGGCATGCGTGCCTTCGACGTCGTGGTGCTGCTCAACGGCTGCCCGACGGATGCGCTGACCCGCCTGCGCGCGACCCTCGACGGCGGCCGGAAGTTGATCCTGTGGATGCAGCACGCCGTCGACCAACCCGCCGCGCAGTGCCTCGCGGAGCCGCAGGCGCGCGCCTGCTGGGATGGCTACGCCTTCGTGAGCCGCTGGCAGATGGACGGCTACCTCAAAGCGTTCGGCCTCGACCGCCGACTCTGCCGGGTCCTGCGCAACGGCATCGCACCGGCCTTTTCCAGCCTGTTCCCGGCGGGGGCGGACATCGTGGCGGCGAAGCCCTGGCCACCGGTTCTGGCCTACACCAGCACACCCTTCCGCGGCCTCGAGGTGCTGCTCGACAGCGTTCCCCGCCTTCGGGCGGCGATTCCCGGAACCACCGTCCGGGTGTTCTCCAGCCTGGAAGGCTATCAGGTCCCCGCGAGCCAGGACCCCTACGGTGCCCTCTACCAGCGCTGCCGCGACACCGTGGGCGTGGACTATGTGGGGGCGGTCTCCCAAGGGGATCTGGCGGAGGCGTTGCGCGACGCGACGTGCCTCGCCTACCCGAACCGCTTCGCCGAGACGTCCTGCATCGCCGTCATGGAGGCGCTGGCCGCCGGGTGCCTGGTCGTGTCCAGCGCGCTGGGGGCATTGCCGGAGACCACGGCCGGCTTCGCCCGGCTGATCCCGGCCCCGGAGGATCCGGCGGAGCACGCCGCCCGCTTCGCCGACGCTGCCAGCACCGCCCTCGTCCAGTGGCGCGACGATCGGGCGACCACCGGCCGCCGACTTCGCGAGCAGGTGGACCACGTCACCGCCGGGATGAGCTGGGCCGGGCTGGCCGGGGATTGGCTGGCGTGGCTCGCCGAACTGAAGGCGGACCTGATGAGCGGCACCGCACCGGGCAAGGCGTCGGCGGCCGTCACCGCCAATCTGGCCGAAGCGCAGCAGCGCCTGATGGGCGCGCTGGGCACCCACCTGAACGCCCGTCCACCGGCCGACGGGGAACACACTTGGCGGGCGGAGGCGCGGGCGCTGATCGCTCTGATCGAGCAGTCGTTGCGGCTCGACCACAACACGGAGGAAAACCGGTCGGCCGTCTGGACGACGCTGCGCGGGTTCGACGCCTGGTTCACCTATGTCACGACGCTGACGGACACGCCGCCGCCCGCGGCCCCGCCACCCGGCGGGCGTCGACTCTACGACTGCTTCCAGTTCTGCAACGAGCTGGACCTCCTGGAGGTGCGGCTGGCCGAGCTGCATGCGGTGGTCGACCGCTTCGTCCTGGTCGAAGCGACCTTCACCCACGCCGGCGATCCCAAGCCCCTCCACTACGCGGAAAACCGCGGGCGCTTCGCGGCCTATGCCGACAAGATCATTCACGTCGTCGTCGCCGATGATCCCGGCGGCTTCGCGTGGCAGCGCGAGGCCCACCAGCGCGACGCGATCATCCGCGGGCTCGACGGCTGCGGCCCGACGGACATGATCGTCATCTCGGACGCCGATGAAATCCTCCGGCCCTGGGTGATGGAGCGGCTGCGCCGGGAACCGAACGACGGCCTCTCCCTGTTTGCCCCCCACCTCGACATCTTCCTCTATTTCCTCGACCTCAAATCGCCGGACCCCTGGGTGTCGGTGGCCGCCGCCCCGTGGGAGCTGATCCGCCGGATCGGCGCCAACCGCGCCCGCTACCTGGCCAAGCTGGGGCACGGGCGGGTCGTCCCGGACGCCGGCTGGCACTTCACCTGGATGGGCGGAATCGAGCGCTTCCGCGCCAAGCTGCAAGCCTTTGCGCATCGCGAGATGATCGCGGCGTTCGATCGCGACCCGGCGGCGAACCGGGAACGGCTGGACCGCTTCTACGCCACCGGACGCTTCGACGCCGGTGCCGTTCCCGGCATGTGGACGTCGCTTGCGCCCGTCCCCATCGACGCCGGCTTCCCCCGGCTGATCCGCGAGCGGATCGACCATTTCCGCACTCTCGGCTGGATGTCTCCGGACGCCCGGCCGCCAATCCCGGAGGAAGCGGTTGAGGACTCCGGGTCGGACCGCCGTCTTGCGGTGGTCCTCGACCCCGCGTCCATCGACGCGTTCCATGCGCTGGCGATGGATCGGATCGGCGACAACGCGCAGGAGGAGGCGATCGGACCGCTGCGCCGCTGTGTCGTCCTCGACCCAATCGGCACCTTCCACCGCTTTCATCTCGCCCACGCGCTGCTGATGCGCCAACGCCACGGTGAAGCGGAGAGCGTGCTGCGGGACCTGATCCGCCTCGCGCCCGACGACCATCGCGTCCGGGCCAACCTGGGCATCGCACTCAAGAATCTGGGCCGCCACGACGAGGCGGTCGGCGCCGGCCGCCGGGCGCTGGCGCTGGCGCCTGCCGAGCCCGGCGTGCTCAGCAACCTGGGTCTCGCGCTCTCCCTTCAGATCGGACGGGACGAGGAGGCGGCCCGCATCCTGAACCGGGCGGTGGCGATCGACCCGGACTTCACGTCGGCCCGGCTGAACCTCGGTCTGGTGCTCGGCAAACTGCGGCGGATCGAGGAGGCGGAGGCCCAGTGCCGGCGCGTCCTCGAGCGCGATCCCGGCCACGCCGAGGCACACACCTTGCTGGGCACCTGCCTGCTGCTCAGGGGCGAACTGGAGGCGGGGTTCCGGGAATACGAGTGGCGCACCCGTCTGGCCGACCGTCAGGTCACGCCGCGCGGCCTGCCGACACCGGTCTGGGACGGCGGGAACCCGGACGGCCTCACGCTCCTGCTGCATGACGAGCAAGGGCTCGGCGACGGCATCCAGTTCGTCCGCTACGCGCCATTGTTGTGCCGCCAGGGTGCCCGCGTGATCGTCGAGTGCCACGACCTGCTCGTCCGCCTGTTCACCACGCTCCCCGGCGTGGACGGGGTCGTCGGACGGTCCGATCAGCCGCCGCCGCACGACTCCCATGCCGCGTTGCTGAGCCTGCCGCACCGGCTCGGCACCACGCTGGCAACCGTCCCGGCCGAGGTCCCCTACCTGCACGCCGAACCGGAACGGGTCGAATTCTGGCGGGCGCGGTTGGGTCCGCATCCGCCGGCCGTGGGGCCAGCGGCGCGGTTGCGGGTGGGGCTGGTGTGGGCCGGCAATTCCGAGTTCAAGGACGACCGCCGGCGCTCGCCGGGCCTGGACGTCCTGCGGCCGCTGCTCGATGTTCCGGGTGTCGCGTTCTTCGGCCTGCAGAAAGGACCGGGCCGCCAGGATCTGGAGGCAGGCGCACCGCTGCCGCCGTCTTTCACGGACCTCGGTGCGGAGATCGCGGACTTCGCCGACACCGCGGCGATCATGGCCAACCTCGACCTCGTCATCAGTTCCTGCACGGCGCCGGCCCATCTGGCGGGGGCGCTCGGACGCCCGGTCTGGACGCTGCTGCCGGACAGCGCCGACTGGCGCTGGTTGGACCGTGGCGACACCACCCCCTGGTACCCGACCATGCGCCTGTTTCGGCAGGCGGTGCCGGGCGACTGGGCGTCCGTCGCCGCCGCCGTGCGGGCGGCGCTGGAACAGGTGGCGGCTACAGGGGCGGCACTGTGAAGGACTCGGGCAGCAGGCCGGCGGCGTGCCGGTCCCACATCGTCCGGTAGGCATGTTCCAGGTGGCGGGTGAAGCGGGGGCTGTCGAACAGCGGGGCCGTCGCCCGCGCGGCGGCAAGGCGGCGGCGGAAGCCGGCGAGCGTCGCCGGATCGCCGGCCAGCCGCACCGCCAGCGCCTCATACTCGTCGGCCGTGGTGGTGACCGTCTCGGGCAGGCTGGCGGCGTTCAGCAGGCTGGCGGCGACGCGGGACGCGAAGGTTTCGCCCATCCGGGTCACCACCGGCACGCCCATCCACAAGGCATCCGAAACGGTGGTGTGGCCCGTGTAGGGAAAGCTGTCGAGAAACAGGTCGGCCAAGCGGTAGCGGGCGAGGTGCTCGGCCTGCGGCTTGTGGGGGGCGAAGATCAGACGGCCGGGATCGACCCCGCGCCGCGCCGCCTCGCGCCGCAGGTTGCCGGCGCCTTCCCGGCCGGCCTGCTGCAACCACAGCACGCTCCCCGGCACCCGCGCCAGCACGCTCATCCACACCCCGAACATGGACGGGGTGATTTTGAACGGTGCGTTGAACGCGCAAAAGACGAAGCCGTCCGAAGGCAGGCCGCAGGCGGCGCGGTCCGGCACGGGCGCGTCCAGCGGCCGGCGCCGGTCGTTGGCCTGATAGGAGTCGGGCATGATCACCAATTGCTCCCGGTAAAGGGGCTGATGGTCCGGCGGCGTGACGAAGCGGTCGCCGATGACATAGTCCATGGCATCGCCGCCCATCGTCCCGGGATAGCCGAGATAGGCGACCTGAACCGGCGCCAGCCGGCGCGCCAGAAGGTCGAAGCGGACGTGCCGCGTGTAGCCCTTCAGATCCACCAGGATGTGGACGCCCTCGGCCGCGAGCATCGCCCGCACCTCGTCCGGATCGGCGCCGCGGATGTCGCGGAAGGCGTCGAAGGCGGCCTCCAGCCGGCGGCGCGTCGGGCTGCCGTCGTCGGGGCCGTAGGAACAGGCGACGACGCGGAAGCGGTCGCGATCGTGCAGTTCAAACAACTCGGCCGCCAGATAGGCGGTGGCGTGCTCGTGGAAGTCGGCGGAGAGGTAGGCGACGGTGAGCCGGCCATCAGCACCGGGGGGGTGCGCCGCTGGAACGGCTGCCGCGGCTTGCAGAAGCGCCGCCGGTTGCACCACCGCGCGGTGGAAGTGGCGGGCGGCGCGGTCCTGCTGCGCCACGCTGGTGTCGATCATCAGGGTGAGCAGCGGCAGGGCAACCCCCCGGCCGCTGTCGATGACCGCCAGGACCTGCCGGCACAGATCATCGTAATCGCTCCAGTCGCACTGTGACAGGGCGGCGAACAGCCGGTCGCCGAGGGATTCGGTGCGGCCGGGAGCGAGCCGGTATGCCCGCCCGTAGGCGGCCGCCGCCGCGCCCAGGTCGCCCCCGTCGCGCAGCGCGTGGCCGGACTCGCGCCATGCCTCGGCGTCGTCTGGCGCCTGCGCGACCGCCCGGCGAAGAACGGCGCGTGCCGCCGCGGTCCGGCCCAACTCGCGGAGCATCGCGCCCAGAGTGGTGACCTGCCCGGCATCGATCTGGCCGGGGGCCGGTGAGGAGGCCAGCCGGAGCGCCCGCGCCTGAAGCGCCGCCGCTTCGGAAAGGCGGGCCCGGCGCCGCAGCAGCAGCGCCATGTTGAAGCAGGCGTCGGCCAATTCCGGCTTCAGGGCGATGGTGACGGCGAAGCGGCGGTGCGAGTCCTCGACCCGACCCAGCGCGAAGGCGGCGACGCCCAGAAGGAACGAGGCGCCGTGGTGGTCGGGCCTGACGGCCAGGATCGCGCGGCACACCGCGCCGCAATCGGCGTGCCGGCCGTTCTGATGCAGCGTCAAGGCGTAGCCCAGCGCCTCGGCGGGGGACGCGAAGTGCCGGGCGAGGGTCATCCGTGGAGGCGTGCGGCGCGTGAATTCATCGGGAAAATGGTTACCATCGGTCGCGGCATTTCCAAGCTCATTTTTGGGGCCCCATTTCCAGATTGGCCAAGTGGATGGAGAGGGTGGGTGATCGAAAGGACGTTCGACGGAACCGGCGAGGCGTTCGGCCGATGCTTTGGCGCCGGACTGCGTCATGTCGAAGCCGAATCGCTGGAGGACGCGGCGCTCTCCTTCCGAACGGCGGTGGCGATCCGGCCGGACCATCCGGTGGCTTGGTTCGTCCTGGGGTTGGTCCTGCGCAGCCTCGGCCGCCTGGACGGCGCGGCGGTGGCGCTGCGGGCCGCCTTCCGCCTGCAGCCGGACGACGCCGACACGCTGTTCCAGTGGGCGGCGCTGCTGATCGAGCGCCGTCTGGCCGGGGAGGCGGTGGCGCCGCTTCTCCGGCTCGTGGCGTTGCGGCCCGGTTACCCGGACGCGGCCTTCAGCCTCGGCAACGCGCTGATGGCCGTGGACGAGCCCGAACGGGCCGAAACCGCCTACCGGCTGGCCGTGCTGCTGGAGCCGGGTGCGGCGGCGGCCAACAACAACCTGGGCGCGGCGATCCTGTCCCTGTGCCGGCCGGAGGAGGCGGCCGTGAGCTACCGGCGCGCCGTCCGGCTTGACCCGGCCTCCGCCGAGCATCACAAGAACCTCGGCGTCAGCCTGCTCACCGCCGGGAACTTCGCGGAGGGCGCGCCCGAATACGAATGGCGCAGCCGGCAAGCCGTCTGGCAATGGAACCGGGACTGCCCCGGCACGCCGCTGTGGGACGGCGGCCCTCTGGACGGAAAGACCATCCTGGTCCATTTCGAGCAGGGGTTCGGCGATACCGTGCAGTTCATCCGCTACATGGCCGTGCTCAAGGCCATGGGCGCCCGCACGGTCTTCGAATGCCAGCCGCCGCTCAAGCGCCTCCTCGCCAGTGTTCCGGGCATCGACGCGCTGGTGGCGCGCGGCGAGCCGGTTCCCGAGGCTGATTGCCACCTGCCCCTGATGAGCCTTCCGCACCGCTGCCGCACGACGGTTGCGACGATTCCCGGCGGCGTTCCGTACCTGCGGGCCGATCCGCACCGTGCGGCCTTCTGGCGGCAGCGGATCGCCGATGCGGGGGAACGGGACGCGTTCCGGGTGGGCATCCAGTGGCGCGCCGCGGGGGCCGACCGCTCGATTCCGCTGGATCGCTTCGCGCGCTTGTCGCACCTTTCCGGGGTGCGGCTGTACAGCCTGCAAAAGGCCGACGGACCCGGCTGGTGGGAGAGGCCTGATGAGGGACTGGGAATCGTCTCGCTGCCGGGCAGGGACGGGAAAGGCGAGGATGAAGGGTTTGTCGATACGGCCGCGATCATCGAGGGCTTGGACCTGATCGTCGCCTGCGATTCCGTGGTCGCCCACATCGCGGGCGCCATGGGGCGTCCGGTGTTCCTGGCCTTGCCGTGGTTGGGGGACTGGCGTTGGATGCGCCTTCCCGACCGCACGCCCTGGTACCCGGCGACCCGGCTGTTCCGCATGACGCGCCGGAACGACTGGGACGGGGTGATGGCCCGGATTGCCGCCCAGATCGCCCGGCGCCCCGCGGGGGTGTCATGACGGCTGCCATGACGGACAGGATCGAAGCGGCGTCCCGGCTTTACGGCGCCGGGCGGCTGACGGAGGCCATCGACGCCTGCCGGGCCGTGCTGGCGGCGGAGCCGGGGCGGCCCGACGCGCTCAACCTGCTCGGCGCCGCGCTGTTCTCGTCCGGCCAGGACGGCGCAGCCAGGGACGCCCTGTGCGACGCTGTCCGCATCGATCCGCTCCACGCCGTCGCGCTGACCAACCTCGGCATCGTCCTGCACCAGCGCCGGGAATGGCCGGCCGCCGCGGGCACCCTTCGCAGACTGGCGGCGTTGCAGCCGGAGTCCGCGACCGTCCACAGCCGGTTGGGCACGGTGATGCAGGAAACCGGGGACCTGGACGGGGCTGTCCGGTTCCTGCGGCGCGCCGCCCGCCTCGACCCCGGCCCGAGCGTGCAATGGTACAATCTCGGTCTGGTCCGGGTGCTCGCCGGCGACGTCGTGGCCGCGGGCCAGAGCCTGCGCCGGGCGATCGGCTGCGCACCAGAGGGCGCCCTCCCTTACGTCCAGCTTGGCGAGACGTTGCTGCGGCTCGGGCGGGTGGATGAGGCCGCCGGGGTGTTCCGCCGCGCGCTCCGGCTCGACCCGACCATCCCTGAGGCGGCCAACGGCCTGGCACGCTGCGGGCGGTACCGGGCCGCCGCTGCGGCGGCGCACGCCTCCGGATCGGGGCCGGGACCGCAAAAGGGACTGCACAAGGGACTGGTGGTCCGCGGCGCCTTGGAAAGCGCCACGGGTTATGGCTATTTCTGCCAGCGCTTCATCCGGACGCTGCGCAAGCGGGCCGTGCCGCTCCAGGCGATCGGGATCATCGGTCCCGAATCCTGGAGGGACGAGGATCTCGACCCGCCGGTTCCCGCCAGGGCCGTGGTGAATTTCCTCATCCCCCTGGCGGTCGAGCGGGTGCCCGGCTTGGCCACGGTGACCTTCTCGATGTTCGAGGGAACCCGGATCCCGCCGGCATGGCGGCGCCAGTGCGAGCACAGCGACCTCGTCATCGTGCCCACGGAATCGTCCCGCACGGCCTGGGCGGCGCAGGGCTATCCGGAGGATCGTCTGCGGGTCTGCCCCTTGGGCGTCGATCCGGAGGAATCCGACGGCGGCCCCGCGCCGACCCTGGTCGATCCGCGCGGGCAGCGGGTCTCCAGCTATCGGCACCGCTTCCTCAACGTCTCGGACTTCATTCCCCGCAAGAACATCGACGGGCTGTTGCGGGTCTGGCTGCGGAGCACGGCGCGCACCGACGACGCGGTGCTCATCCTGAAGCTGGGCAAGGGAAACAGCCCCACCTTCGCCGCGGAACTCGGCGAGCTGGTCCGCCGGACGGAGGCCGCCATCGGGAAACGGATGGCCGACGCGGCGCCGGTCGTGCTGATCAATCAACTCTTGTCGGACGCCGACATGGCGGGGCTGATACGGGCGGCAACCCATTACTGGAGCATGTCGCACGGGGAGGGCTGGGACCTTCCCCTCTCCAAGGCCGGGGCGATGGGGCTGGGCCTGATCGCGCCGCGCCATTCGGCCTATATGGATTATCTCGACGACCGGGTGGCCCGGCTGATCCCGTCCGCCGTCCGCCCCGCGCGCCTGCCCTACAGCGATCAGCCCTACGCGCCGTTCCACGGGCTCGACTGGTGGGACCCGGACGAGGACGCCGCGGCGGACATCCTGACCGCCATCATCCGCGGCGGCGACGCCGGCCTCCCATCGGCCCGCGACCATCTGGTGCACGGCTTCACCTGGGCGAGTGCGGCGGACCGCTTGCTCACCATCCTCGACGACGCGGGTCTGCGGTGACGGGGGACCCGGCCGGAACGGCGGCGGTGCGGAGCTTCGCCGCCGCCTTGGACCATCATCGGGCCGGCCGGTTCGACGCCGCCGAAGCGGGCTACCGGGCGATTCTTCGCGACGATCCCGGACACCCGCACGCCAACAACAACCTGGCCATCCTGCTCCGCGCCGCCGGGCGGTGGGACGAAGCCGTCGTCTGTTACCGCCGGGCCGTCGCGGCGCTTCCGGATGACGCGCCGATCCGCAGCAACCTCTCCTGCGCGCTGGCCGACCTTGACCGGCCCGCGGATGCGCTGGAGGCGGTGCGGGTGGCGCTGTCCCTGTCCCCGGACTACGCCGACGCCTGGTTCAACGCCGGCAACCTCCTGAAGACCGCGCGAGAGCCCGGCCGGGCGATCACCGCCTACCGCCGGGCGGTGCGGCTGAAGCCCGGCATGGGCGGAGCCCACAGCAACATGGGCGACGCCTACCGCGACCTCGGGGAATCGAGCCGCGCCGTGGACTGCTACCGGGCGGCCATGCAGGCGCAACCCGACCTGCCGCAACCCGTCGTCAACCTGGGCGAGACGCTGAAGGAGCAAGGGCGGATCACCGAGGCCATCGCGGTCTTCCAAGGCGGGATGGAGCGTCACCCCGATCTGGCCCTGCTGCATTCCAACCTGCTGCTCGCCCTGCATTACACGCCCTGGGTGCCGCCCGAGGTCATCGCCCGTGCCCACGCGCACTGGAACGAGCGGCACGCCCGGCCGCTGATGCCGCAGGATCAGCGTTTCACCAACGACCGCACCCCCGGCCGCCGGCTGCGGGTGGGCTACGTCTCGCCCGATTTCCGCGCCCACGCCTGCGCCCATTTCATCGAACCCCTTCTGCGCGAGCATGACCGCGGGGCTATCGAGGTTTTCTGCTACGCCGCCTCGGACCATCACGATGCGGTGACCGACCGCATGCAGTGTCTGGCAGACGGGTGGCGGTCGCTGGATGGCCTGGACGACGCGGCCGCCACCGCGCTGGTCGGGCGCGACCGCATCGACATCCTGGTCGATCTGGCCGGCCACACGGCGCGCAGCCGCCCGCTGCTGTTCGCCCGCAAGCCGGCCCCGGTCCAGGTCGCCTGGCTGGGCTATCCCGACACCACCGGCATGACGGCGATCGACTTCCGCCTGACCGACGCGGTCGCCGACCCGCCGGGCCTGACCGACGCCTGGCACGCCGAGCGGCTGGTCCGCCTGCCCAAGGGATTTCTCGCCTACCAGCCCTTGCGCGTTGCCGCCGCGCGCGAGGAACCGCCGGCGCTGGCCAACGGCTTCGTGACCTTCGGGTCCTTCAACAACGCCGCCAAGGTGACGCCGGAGGTGGTGCGGGTCTGGTCGGCCATCCTGACGCGCGTGCCCTCCGCCCGCCTGACCCTCAAGAGCCGCGCCTTCAACGATCCGCCGACGCGTGCGCGCTATCTCCAGCGGTTCGCCGGCCACGGCGTGGACCCCGGCCGTGTCGACCTGCTTCCCCCAATGGACGGCGTCGACGCCCATCTGCGGGCCTACGGCCGGATCGACATCGGTCTTGACCCGTTCCCCTACAACGGGACCACCACCACCTGCGAAGCGCTGTGGATGGGGGTGCCGGTGATCACGCTGGCCGGCGGTCACCACGTCGCGCGCGCGGGCGCCAGCCTGCTGTCCCAATGCGGCCTGGCCGAGTTCATCGCAACGGACGAGGACGGATACGTCGAGGCGGCGGTCGCCCTGGCCGGCGACACGGAGCGCCTCGTCGCATTGCGCGGCGGCATGAGGGAGCGGATGGAAGGCTCGGCGCTCAACGACCACCGGGGCTTTGCGGCAGCGGTCGAGGCAGCTTACCGCGACATGTGGCGGTCCTGGCTCGCGCGTGGGTCCAGATCGGGACCGAGCGGGGTCACCAGGGAGCCGGCGACGCCGCTGTCGGCGAGTTCGGACTCGGGCGGCCCCTTCTGAAGGCTGTAGAGCCGGACGCCGGGAACCTCGGCGAAGCGCAGGAACCGGGCGAGGCTGGTGGCGCGCCGGCCGTTGTCGGCGAAGGTCACCCGGCCCGACCAGACGATCCCGACGCGCAGGGTGCCCGGCTCCGGCGCGCCGAGCCGATGGGCGGCCTTCTCGCGGGAGGCTTCCGGAACGGTCAGGGTCACCGGTTGCAGGACGGCATCGACGCCCAGACTCGACAACACCCGGCGCAGTTCCGGATGGCAGTCGTACAGCACCCGGCCACCCCCGCGCCTTGACCAGCGGCACGTAGCGCGCCGCCAGGCCCGAGTCGCCGAATCCCTGTTCGGCGAACAGGAACAGGTCGCGCGCGTCCAGCGGACCACTGTTCCAGGCCCGTTCCGACGGCGGCCGGTCATGGTAGGAGTCAAGCCCGCGCCGGGCTTCGTAATCCCCGAAGCCGTGCACGTAGTCGCCGATCTGAAGCCGGGCGAGAGCCCGCTCCCACCGCAGCTCGGCCCACCGCAGCTCGGGAGTGGCGGTACCGCCCGCCGACGCCCGCTCGATCATCGCGAGCGTGTTCCTGAAGCGCCCCGCCTTGCGCAGGGCCACGGCGTCGTTGAAGAGAAAGGCCGGGGTGTCCGGTTCGAGCCGGAGCGCCTCCCCATGCGCGTCCCCCTGGTTCGCTGTGGCCGAACCGCAGGACCACGCTGCGATCATAGACTCGTTCAATCCCACGGCTGTCAACCACTCGCCCCTGAGGGCGATGCCGTGACCGCACACCGCTGTGGTTGCGCAGTCCGCCAAGCGGTGCGTCATCGCCCGGCACCCCACCGATCGCGCAGGTCGCACGGATGGGCCGGGCCTTCCGGTCCGGACCACAAGGCAGCGATCGCGTGATGCGACCGCGCAAGCAAGGGAAACCCACGCGCACAGAGGCGATCTTCGGATGTTTTCGTTGCTTTTTATTATTAATTGTTTTTATGCGCTCATTGTCATGGAGTGTATTAACTGGATTCGGATATTTACCAAATGAAGTGCGATTAGGCGAAGTCTCCAGTAAATATTAAGTCGCGCCTTTCCACAGCTCAACCTCGCGATGATGGGGTTTTCGCGACGCCGATGGGGCACATCGATTTCCTGAGTCAGCGCGGATGCTGGTTCAGCGACTCGGGGGATTGGGGCAAGTAAGCGTATATAAGTTATTAACTTTGCCCCCTCACTATTGAGAGGTAGCGGCCAATCGTACAAGGGCCGCCACGCTCCTGCTGCCAGGGCCGCAGAGCCTAAAAAAGACGCTGACGGAAGAGGGATGAGATGGCTGCTGGCGGAACACTGACGCTCACGGCTGGCGCGGACTACGTGTTCTCCTCGACGGAGGTCTGGTCGGGGATCGTTGGCAACGGCAGCACCCAAGGCGTCCGGCTCAACACCCAAGGGCAGACCCTGACCGTCTCCAACCTTGATCGCCTCATCGGCGGCACATCGGCCCAGAGGAAGGATGTCGTGACGCTGGCCGGCACTGGCGGCAACACGATCACGGTCCAGGCCCTCGAAACGCTGATCGGCGGTTCCGGCAACGACCGGGTTCTGTTGACGACCACCGGCACCACCATGGTGGTGGAATCGCTCGAAACGATCATCGGCGCGACCACCGGCACCGCCCTCATCACTTTGGCCGGCACCACCGGCAACACCATGTCGGTGGCGTATCTGAAATCGCTCGTCGGCAGCACCGGCAAGGACGTCATCAGGCTCAACGCCGCAGGCTCCACGGGCACCACCATGGCGGTGTCCCTGATGGAGACGCTGATCGGGACCAACGGTCTGGACATGATCGCCACCATCGGGGGTGGCACCAACACGATGTTCTTGCAGGGCATCGAGCTTGTCCTCGGAAACGGGTCCGCGGCCGCCGGCAACGATACGGTCATTCTGGCCAACGGCGGCAACACGATCGGCATCGCCTTCCTGGAAACCCTGATCGGCGGCAGCGGCAACGATATCGCGACGCTGGCCTTCAGGTCCGGTACGGCCAATCTGCAGACCGGCGGCGGCACCGTCGCCATCTCATCGATCGAAACGATCGTCGGCGGAGCCGCGGTCAACGGCAACGGCGGCCGTAGCGCCGCCATCCTCCTCGACATCGGCAACACCATCACGGTGGCAAGCCTCAGCACCCTGATCGGCGGCGGCGGCAAGGATGTCGTCAACATCACGCTCCGGGACGGGACCCCGATCGTCGGCGACCAGGCCATCCCCTGGAGCACCACCGGCAGCACGATGCTGGTGTCGCTGGTCGAGACGATCATCGGCAGTTCCGGCGACGACCTGATCGTCGCGCTCAACAACGACGGCATGACCCTCGCGGTTTCGGCGATCGAGTCCGTGGTCGGCAAGGCGGGCAACGACGTCGTCGTCCTCGGCACCGGCGGCAACACCATCCAGGTGGAGGCGCTGGAAACGCTGATCGGCGGTTCCGGCAACGACGTGGTGACGGTCAGAACCAGCCGGGGCGCCACGATGACGGTGTCGGCCGTCGAAACCATCGTCGGCAATGCGGGTACCGACGTCATCTATCTCGGTGCCGGTGGCAGCACGGTCCAGGTCGAGGGGCTGGAAACCGTGATCGGCGGCACCGGCAACGATGTGGTGACCATTACCGACACCGCCGGCACCGTCTTCGTGTCCGGTGTCGAGACCATCTACACCCCCTACCAGACGCTGACGCTCAGCGGTACGGACACCTACGTCTCCCTGCCGCCGGCTCCCACCGACACGACGCCGCCGTCGATCACGACGGTGTCGATCCCGGACGCCGTGATGAAGATCGGCGACGTGGTGACGGCGACGATCACCGTGGCGTCGGACAGCGACGCCTACACGCTGGGCGCCGGCAGCACCATCGGCGGCTTCACGTTGGGCAACCTGACGAAAGTCGACGCGACGACCTACACCGCGACCTTCACGGTGACGAGCGGCGGCACCGACGTCGCGGCGGGCTCGGACGTGCCGGTCAGCATCGTGCTGACCGACA
>NZ_JBHSLC010000063.1:0-23958 GCF_042657465.1 Azospirillum himalayense
CCTTGAGAGCCGTGACAGACCATCACGTCGATAGGAGGCATGTGGACGGGCGGCAACGCCTGAAGCTGAGCCTTACTAATCGCTCGATCGGCTTGATCCTTCCCAGCAGGCGGCCCGCGCGCAGCGGCAAGCCCTGGGCGCACGAGCCAACACCGCAAAGAACAAGAGCATACGTCCTCGCTCAAACATAACCTCTGCCGTCCCTGTCCGGATGGTTCGCGTGTGCCTTGGTGACCTGGTGGTCATGGCGAGGCTCCCAACACCCGATCCCATTCCGAACTCGGCCGTGAAACGCCTCAGCGCCGATGGTACTGCGTCTTAAGACGTGGGAGAGTAGGTCGCCGCCAGGTCACCACGGCACACGCCACACCAGCCAAGGACGTGGACGCAGAAGGCTTCAAGCACACTTGACAATCGTCGCACACCGTCCCTTCCCAAGGAACACCCGCGGGGTGGAGCAGCCCGGTAGCTCGTCAGGCTCATAACCTGAAGGTCGCAGGTTCAAATCCTGCCCCCGCAACCATCATTAAGCCGCTGATTTCGTTATGAAATCAGCGGCTTTTTGCTGTCCGCGTACTGCCTCCAAACGCCCTCCGTGGCAGCGTCGTGGAAGCACCGGAACGGAAACTCCCGGATAGATTCGGCGGTCAGGGTTGCGCTATTGCGATGGCTGCCGCGTGGATGGCGCATGTGCTGAGGGGTGAATTCGCCCCTGGGAGTGGCGGGGCTGTTGGTCGGGGGGCTCCCGCTGACTCGTGGCGGCGGGGACGTGACGGCGGGGACCGCGTCAGCGATTCGCCAACCAGTCGTGCAGCTTCGACCAGCGCCGGCCTTCGTCCGAGGCGCGCTCAGCAGTAGCGGAACGCACAGAAGCGATGAACACACCGATGCAAACCATGAACGTGCTTCCTTCCACGCATGACGGTCTGAAATCTTGAACGGCGCTGGATGGGCGTGTGCCCGGTCAGTACGCCAGGAAGCGCCCGGCGGCGACCACACCCATCCATGATGACGCCGAAACCAGCGCGGCGACCTTTGCCCGCAGCGGTGGCTGGGCGTGAAAGTCCCAGCTCTTCACGGTCCGGTAGACCCCCGTGTGGAAGATGACGATGTTCACACCGGCGAGGGCAATCAACCCGAACTTCCACGGGGCCGCCGGGCTGGATGTGACGGCCAGGGCGATGCCGATGAACATCGCGGCGCCGGTAACGGCCACCACGGTGAAACCCGCGTGGGACATCGGCAGCAGATAGCGGGCCACGATCGTCATTGGCACAACATCCCGGCCGATGCCCAGCAGGCGGAGATCAACCGCCAACGCCGGTCCGACCAGGAGCGCGATGCCGAGGATGTGCAGGCTCTCGAGGATCGGGTACAGCGCCGGGGTCATGCGGACGGCTTCGCCTATGCCCGACTGTTCCAGACGGCCACTGATCTCCGCGAGCCAAGTCGTAACCTCCATAAGGACCCATCCCCTTGTTGTCCCGCTGCGAACTCCCCGTCGAACCGCGGAGCGGGCAGGGCCGCCCTTGGGAGAAACTGCGGTTCGTTTGCCGGTCAGTTCCGGCTCTGCGGGGCCGGCTCAGGCGGCTGCGGAAACGCCGTCAGCTGCTGCCAAACCCCCTGGCCGTTCGCCAGCCAGAACATGACGGGGCGCAGATCGTCGCCGTCGTTGGCGCTGAGGTAGCCAACCGCTTCGATCGTCTCACCGACTTCCAGCTTCCGCTTCAGGCCCCATTGCTCCATCCAGCTGGGGCCGGCGAGAACCAGATGCAGCTCGTTGTGGTCGCCGCTGTAGGGACGGGCGGAGGCCATGGTTGCCCGTCCGTCCCTTTCGATCGCGCCCGGAGGCAGGTCCCGTGCCGCCCAATTGGCCGGGAGCCCCGTCTTTTCGAGCTGGAGCCTGACCTCGCTGTGCGGGTTGCCCCAGCGCACGTGGGTGACCGTTCCCCTGACATAGTAAGCGTACCGGGTGTCGAACGAACTCCAGCCGTGGTGAGCGAAGCTCGGGGCGGCGGGCAGAGCGGCCAGAACCAGAACGGCGGTGGCCATCACACCCCCGGCAAGCAGTTTCCGGCGGTTCACCGCCTCCGGGCTTCGGGCATGGTGCGGATTGGCACGGTCTTTCCACATGCGGGGAACTCCTTGTTTTCGGGGCAGGCGACACAAGGCGGGGCGGTCTTGCATGGCTCCTTGCGGTTGCCGCTTAGCTGGGTCCGGACACCTCCGGTGATTAGCTGGAAAAACCAGCATGGGGCTATTAGGGCTGCTTATGAATGGGCGTTGACCGGATGGTCGAACTGGCGCAGCGGACGCTGCGAAAACTCTCAGGCGCCGTCATTGATAAGGCACCGTGATAAGCCCTTGCGGGAACGGGCGGGTAATCCACGCCAAACCGCTCCCCATGTTCCGGATTCCGGAATCGTGACCCTGACAACCCAACGCGATCGAGAGGGTGTGGATATGAAATGGCGTGCAGCGGCGGTGGCGTCGCTTTCCCTTCTGGTGGCCCCCTTGGCCCATGCGGACCCGACGACCGGCCCCTCGGTTTCGAACGCGCCGCCGGCCTCGGTGACTCTCGACGACATTCGGTCGGTGTCTCCGGCGCTCGAACGCTATGCGCGCCAAACGGTTCAGGAGGATCTGTGGAAGCGGCCCGACCTGACAGCCCGGGATCGCAGCATCGTCACCGTGGCGGCGCTCATCGCGCGCAACCAGACCGCCGACCTGCAGCGCTCCCTCGAGCTGGCGCTCGACAGCGGCGTCAAGCCGGGCGAGATCTCGGAAATCATCACCCACCTGGCGTTCTACTCCGGCTGGTCGAACGCACTGTCGGCGGTCACGAGCGCAAAGGCGGTCTTCGCCCGCCGTGGCATCGGTGTCGACCAGCTGCCCTCGGCCTCACCTCAGCCTCTTCCGCTGAACGAGTCCGCCGAGGCGCAACGCGCCACCCGCAATCAGGAGAGCTTCGGTGCGGTGTCCCCGGGTGTGCTGCAGTACACGACGGACCTGCTGTTCAAGGATCTGTGGCTGCGTCCCGATCTCGCCCCGCGCGACCGGAGCCTCGTCACCGTCAGCGCTCTCATCGCAGCCGGCCAGGTCGCGCAGATCCCGTATCACCTCAACCGGGCCATGGACAACGGCCTGACGAAGGGGCAGGCATCGGAGGTTCTGACGCACCTGGCCTTCTATGCCGGCTGGCCGAACGTGTTCTCGGCCCTGCCGGTGGTCAAGGGCGTCTTCGAGGGGCGTCCGAGCTAGCCCCTCCCGGCGTCTCCCCGCCCCGCCGGCATTCCGGTCATGCCTCCTTTCCGGCCAGCCCTGTGGCCGCGTCTGTGCTCTTGCGTCCGTCAGCCGCGATGGCGCAAGGCGTCGACCAGCAGGGCAAAGGCCGGGGAGGACTGGCGGCGGCTGGGATAGTACAGGTGGTATCCCGGCCAAGGCGGACACCAGTCCTCAAGCACCCTCATCAGCTGCCCACTCGCCAGAAAGGGCTGCGCCAGCGGCTCCGGCACATGGGCGATCCCGAAATCGGCCACCGCCGCGTTGATGACCTGGAAGATGCTGTTGACGATGAGTTGCCCGTCCACACGCACCCTCACCTCATGGCCGTCGCGCTCGAACTCCCAGGCGTAGAGCCCGCCCCGGGTTGGCAGGCGCAGGTTGATGCAGCGGTGGCCGATCAGATCCTGCGGCGTCTCCGGTGACGCATGCGTGGCGAAGTAGGACGGCGAGGCGACGACGGCAAAGCGGACGTCCGGTCCGATCCGCACCGAGATCATGTCCTTGGCGATCTGCTCGCCGAAGCGCACGCCGGCGTCGTACTGCTCGGCCGCGATGTCCGCCAGGCCATAGTTGATGCTCAGCTCAACCTTGATGTCCGGGTACTGGGGCAGGAAGGCCTTCAGCTTCGGCCAGAGAGCCTGTTCGATGGCGTAATCCGTGGCCGTGATCCGGATGGTGCCGGCCGGCTTTTCCCGCAGTTCGCTCAAGGCTTCGATCTCGGCCCTGACCTCGTCCAGTCGCGGGCCGATTCTCTGCAGCAGGCGCTCGCCCGCTTCGGTCGGCGAGACGCTGCGCGTGGTGCGGGTCAGCAGGCGCAGACCGAGACGCTCCTCGAGTTGGCGGATGGTCTGGCTGAGGGCCGACTGCGACACCCCGAGCTTTGCCGCGGCCTTGGTGAAGCTCCGCTCGCGCGCGACGCTCAGGAAGGCCAGGAAGTCGTTCAGGTTCTCGCCCGGCATTCATAACCTCCCCTAATAGACCCATGCGGACAATGCCATCTAATCGCACACCGCGTCGACCGTTACAGTGTCGCCATCAGCCGCAGGGAACCGTCCCAGCCACCGCGCCCGCAGCCGGAAGGCTTCCGGGCAGGAGGACCTGCGCGCTCCCCACAAGCACTCATGGAGGCACGTCATGGCGGCGATTTCGATCGTCAGGTCCGCACTGGCGGTGGCACTGGGCATGGTCGCGACCGCCGTCCGGGCCGATGGCGATCTCGTCCGGTTTCCGGAGGGGTACGACAAGGGCGTGCACTACGCGACGGTGGAGCGCGGCGGCATCCGCGAGGAGCTGTTCACGAGCCGGGAGGCCATCGAGGCGGCGCGCAGCGGCCGGCCGCTTCCGAGCGGCACCGTCATCACGATGGAGGACCATCGCGACGGAAAGCTCTTTCGCTACGTCGTCATGGAAAAGCGCGCGGGCTGGGGCACCCGGCACCCGCCGGAGCTTCGCAACGGCGAATGGGAGTTCCAGGCGTTCCATCCCGATCAAACGGTGAACCGGAACGAGACCGTCACGCGCTGCATGACCTGTCACAAGTCCAGGGAGCACCAGGACTTCCTGTTCACGCTCGATCGCATGAAGGCGGCGCAATAGCCGCGTGCGGCCACCTTTTGGAAACCCACGATGCCCCTCCCCCCATCCCGTTCGACGACCGGCCCCGGCGTCGCGATGGCGCTGCTGCCGATCATGGCGGTGGTCCTCACCGCTTTCCTGATCATCGGGCTCGCCTTGCCGGTGCTCCCGCTTCATGTCCATCAGGGTCTGGGCCTCGGCACCTTCGTGGTCGGCCTGGTCACCGGCAGCCAGTTCGCGGCGTCCCTCGTCTCCCGCCTGTGGTCGGGGCATTACTCCGACAGCCGCGGCGCCAAGCGCGCGGTTGTCGCCGGTCTGGCGATGGCCGCGGGCGCGGGCCTTCTCTACCTTCTGTCCCTCCGGTTCGCCGGCGCTCCCACGGCATCGGCCACGATCCTGCTGCTGGGACGCGCCCTGCTCGGCGGGGCGGAGAGCTTCATCATCACCGGAGCGTTGAGCTGGGGTCTGGCCCTGGTCGACGCGCGGAACACCGGCAAGGTCATCGCCTGGGTCGGCACCGCGATGTACGGCGCCTTCGCGCTGGGGGCGCCCGTCGGAACGGCCCTCTACGCGAGTTATGGCTTCCTGGCGATCGCCCTGGCGACCACCCTGATGCCGCTGGCCACGCTCCTGCTGGTCGCGCCGTTGCGCCCCGTCGCGCCGCAACACCGCGGCAGCCCGGCTTTCACCAAGGTGATCGGCGCCATCTGGGTGCCAGGGATCGGGCTGGCGTTCAGCAGCATCGGCTTCGGCGCGATCACCGCCTTCCTCTCGCTGCTCTTCGTCGACCGTGGCTGGAGCCCGGCCTGGCTTCCCTTCAGCGCGTTCGCCGCGTCCTTCATGATCATGCGCGTGGTCTTCGGCCACCTGCCGGACCGGCTCGGCGGCGCGAAGGTCGCCCTGGTCAGCGTTCTGATCGAAGCGGCCGGACAGGCGCTGATCTGGCTGGCCCCCGGCGTTCCCCTCGCCCTGACCGGGGCCGTGCTCACCGGCGTCGGCTACTCGCTGGTCTATCCCGGCCTGGGGATCGAGGCGGTGCACAGCGCGCCGCCGGAGAGCCGCGGCCTCGCCATGGGCGCCTACACCGCGTTCCTGGACTTGGCCCTGGGCGTCACCAGTCCGATCCTGGGGCTGATTGCCAGCGGGGCGGGACTCGGCGCTGTGTTTCTCGTCAGCGCCCTCGTCGTGCTCGGCGCGGCCGCGGTCGCGTTGCGGCTCCTGACGGCGCCGGCGGAAGCCACGCGGTGACGCCAGGCAGGCCCCATTCATCACCGCTGCTTATAGGACCATGCGGAATCCAGGTTCTAATCGGACGATCCCTTGGTTGCCAGATCCCTGATCGGCAGCAAGCGCGCCACCCTTCAGCGGAGGACAACCATGGACATCACGAAGGCTGGCTCCCAGCCGTCCGGAAAAGGACCAGAGGAATACTTCACGGGGACGGTTCGGATCGATCCGCTGTTCCAGGCGGACGAACCGGCCCGCGCGGCCGGCGCCCTGGTCACCTTCGAGCCCGGCGCCCGCACCGCGTGGCACACCCACCCCCTCGGCCAGACCCTGATCGTCGTGACCGGCGTCGGCCGGGTCCAGCGCGAGGGCGGTGCCGTCGAGGAGATTCGTCCCGGCGACATCGTCTGGTTCCCTCCGGGCGAGAAGCACTGGCATGGCGCGTCGCCGACCACGGCCATGGCCCACATCGCCATCCAGGAACGGCTCGACGGGAAGGCCGTCGATTGGATGGAGCCGGTCACCGACGCGCAGTACGGCGGCTGACGCCGAGCCTGGAAAGGGAAACATCATGACACAGGGCATCGAAAACAAGGTCGTCGTCATCACCGGCGCCAGCAGCGGGCTGGGGGAAGCCGTGGCCCGTCATCTTGCCCAGCAGGGCGCCAAACTGGTGCTCGGGGCGCGGCGTCTCGACCGGCTTCGGACGCTGGCTCAGGCCCTCTCCCTGGGCGAGGACGCGGCCGTTCAGACCGACGTGACCCGGCACGAGCAGGTCCAGCGTCTGGTCGACCGCGCGGTCCAGGCGCACGGCCGCATCGACGTCATCATCAACAACGCCGGCCTGATGCCGCAGTCGCCCCTGGAGCGGGGGAAGATCGACGACTGGGACCGCATGATCGACGTGAACATCAAGGGCGTGCTCTATGGCATCGCCGCGGCGCTGCCGCACATGAAGGCGCGCAAGAGCGGGCACATCATCAACGTCTCGTCGGTGGCCGGCCACAAGGTGCGGGCCGGCGGCACCGTCTACGCTGCGACCAAGCACGCCGTCCGCGTCATCTCCGAAGGCCTCCGCCAGGAGGTCAAACCGTACAACATCCGCACCACGATCCTCTCGCCGGGCATGGTCGCGACCGAACTGCCCGACAGCATCACCGAACCCGACATCGCCCAGGCCATGCGCAAGGCATACGAAGGCGCCATTCCCGCGGAGTCCTTCGCGCGGACGGTGGCCTTCGCCATGAGCCAGCCGAACGAGGTGGACATCAACGAAATCCTGTTCCGCCCGACAGCCCAAGACTTCTGAACGCACGCATCGCCGGCGCGGGGCCACCGCACCACGCCGGGCACAGGACCGATCCGAGGAGCAAGCGCATGGAGCTGACCATCAACGGCGCAACCCGCAAGGTGGAAGCCGAGCCCGATACCCCCCTGCTTTGGGTGATCCGCGACGAGCTGGGCCTTACCGGCACGAAGTACGGCTGCGGCCTCGCCCAGTGCGGCGCCTGCACGGTGCATGTGGACGGCCAGCCCATCCGCTCCTGCATCACGCCGGTGGACAGCGTCGCCGGCCTTGCCATCACCACCATCGAGGCCATCGAGGAGGATCCGGTGGGCCGGCGCGTCGTGCAGGCGTGGGTGGCGGACCAGGTCCCGCAGTGCGGCTACTGCCAGTCGGGCCAGGTGATGGCCGCCACCGCCCTGCTGAAGCAAAACCCGAAGCCGACGGACGCGGACATCGCCGACGCCATGGTCAATCTCTGCCGCTGCGGCACCTACAACGCCATCGCCGCCGCCGTGCGGCGGGCCGCCGAAGGGTGAGGAGCGCGACGCCATGGACACCATGAACTCCGCATCCCTCCCGGTCGAGACGCTGCCCGAGGGACGGCCGGCCAACCTGTCGCGCCGTGGCTTTCTCGGCGCCGCGCTCGGCACGCTGGTGCTCGGCGTGGCGCTGCCCGGCGGACTTGCCCGTGCCCAGGGTGCCGCCGCTCCGGCGGTGAAGCCCGGCACCCGCGTGCCCGCTTTCCTGGAGATCCGCGCCGACGGGACCGTTCTGCTGCGCAGCCCCTTCATCGAGGGCGGCCAGGGCATCTTCACGGCCATGGCGCAGATCGTCGGCGAGGAGCTGGACGTCGATCCCGCCCGCTTCACCGTGGACTGCGCGCCGCCCGGTCCCGACTTCCTGGTGATGAATGGTCGGCGTGTCACCGGCGGCAGCTTTTCCGTGCGCCGGAGCTACGGGACGATGCGCGGCCTGGGCGCCGCGGCGCGGCAGATGCTGCTGCAGGCCGCCGCCACCCGCCTGGGCGTGCCGGTGGCCAGCCTGTCCACCGAACCCGGCCGCGTGCGCCACGCCGCCTCGGGCCGCGTGCTCGACTATGGCGCGCTCGCCGCGGAGGCCGCCGCCCTGCCGGTGCCTGACGGCGCCCCGCTGCGCGCGGAGAAGGACTTCCGCTGGATCGGCAAGCCGATCCCCCGGCTGGACGTGCGCGACAAGTCCGTCGGCAAGGCCCGCTACAGCATCGATCTCGCGCTCGACGGCATGCTGCAGGCCGCGGTGCAGCATGCCCCGCGCCTGGGCGGCGAACCGGGCGCCTTCGCCAACGAGGTGGAGGTGACGGCGATGCCGGGGGTGCACTCCATCCACCGTCTGCCGGGCGCCGTGGCGGTGCTCGCCGACCGCTGGTGGCGCGCGCGCCGCGCGGTGGAGGCGCTGCGGGTCACCTGGACCGACCCTGCGCCCGGCACGCGCAACGCCATGCCCGCCGACTTCTCCTCCGAGGCGATGCGCGCCGCCCTGGCCGCCGCCCCCGGACCCGGCATCGCCGCCGAGACCCAGGGCGACACCGTCGCGGCTCTGCGGAACGCGGCCCGGGTGGTCGAGGCGACCTACGACGCGCCCTACCTTGCGCATGGCCAGCTCGAGCCGCCCTCGGCGCTCGCGCGCTGGAACGCCGACGGCACGCTCGACCTCTGGCTGCCCAACCAGGCGCCGGAGGTGTTCCAGCGCGCCGCCGCGACCGTCGCCGGCATCGCGCCGGAGAAGGTGGCCATCCACTCGCCCTTGCTGGGCGGCTTCTTCGGCCGGCATTTCCTCTACGAAACCGCCAACCCCTTCCCGCAGGCCATCCTTCTCTCCAAGGCGGTCGGCCGACCGGTGAAGCTGATCTGGAGTCGCGAGGAGGAGTTCCTGCGCGACGCGCTGCGCCCCATGGGGCTGGCGCGCTTCCGCGCCGGACTCGACGCCGAAGGACTGCCCGTGGCGCTGGAGGCCGAGGCCGTGGGCGAGGGGCCGACCGGCCGCTGGTACGGCCGCAAGCCCGACGCCGCGGACCCCTCGGCGGTCGAAGGCATTGCCGGGAAGCCCTACGCCATCGCCCACCGCCGTGTCGCCCATGTCCCGCTGCCGCACCCGGCCGTCATCGGCTACTGGCGGTCGGTCGGGCATTCGATGAACGACTTCTTCTCCGAGACCTTCTTCGACGAGATGGCCGACGACAGCCACCAGGATCCGTACGCGCTGCGCCTGCGGCTGCTGGCCGACAAACCGCGCCACCGGACGCTGCTGGAAGCCGTCGGCTCCCTGTCGGGCGGCTGGAAAAGGGGACCCTTCACCGCGGAGGACGGCAGCCGGCGCGCCCGCGGCGTGGCCATGGCCTCGCCGTTTGGCAGCGAGGTGGCGACCATCGCCGAGGTCTCGGTGAAGGACGGTACCGTCGTGGTGCACGACGTCTGGGTGGCGATCGATCCGGGCCGCATCGTCAATCCCGCCATCATCGAGGCCCAGGTGAATTCGGCGGTGGCGCTTGGCCTGTCCGCGGCTCTGCTGGAGCAGGTGGTCTATGCCGGCGGCGTTCCCCAGGCGCGCAACTTCGACGGCTATCCGATCCTGCCGCCGGACCGCATGCCGCGTGTGCACATCCGCATCGTCGAGAGCGGCGCGCCGATGGGCGGCGTCGGCGAGCCGGGCCTGCCCGGGGTGCCGCCGGCCGTCGCCAACGCCGTCGCGGCGCTGACCGGGCAGCGTGTCCGCAGCCTGCCGCTGTCGAAGATCCGGTTCGGAACCACGTAAGAAAAGGAACCACAATGAAGACGCTCGTCGCGATCGCCGTCTCCCTGGTGCTTGCCGCTGCGGCACCGGCCCTCGCCGAAAGCACCGTCATCACGCCCAACGGGGCGCGGCCCTCGGCAAAGGGCGCGTCGGCGCAGTTTTCCGGCTCGGTCACCCTGAATCCCCTGTACGCGCCGAACAGCAGCACGTCGTCCTCCGGCGGCCATGTCACGTTCGACCCGGGCGCGCGCTCGGCCTGGCACACCCATCCCGGCGGTCAGGTTCTGATCGTGACCTCCGGAACCGGCTGGGTGCAGGAGGAGGGCGGCCAGAAGCATGAGATCAAGCCGGGTGACGTGATCTGGACGCCGCCGGGGGTCAAGCATTGGCACGGCGCCACCGCCACCAATTCCATGAGCCACATCGCCGTCACGAACATGGTCGAGGGCAAGAACGTCGACTGGTTGGAAAAGGTCACCGACGAGCAATACCTGAAATAAGCGGGCCACGGCGCGAGCGGGCGGACCCATCCGCCCGCTTGTTGTCCCCTATCGAAGAGGAAGAGTTGCGATGCGCCCCAAAATCATCTGCCACATGGTGAGCTCGATCGATGGGCGCCTGCTGGTCGATCGCTGGACATCACCGGCGGCCGGTGTCGATGCCGGCCGCTTGCTTGAGCATTATGATCAGGTTGCGGCGCGCTTCGATGCGGACGGCTGGATCGTCGGCCGGAAAACCATGGAGGTGTACGCCAAGGGCGTGGCGCGCACGCCGGGATACGGCGGGGATGGCCTGCGCGAACCCCATATCGCCGACCGTAAGGGGCGCGCAGTCGCCGTTGCCATGGACCCGCGCGGGACACTGCATTACGGCCAGGACAATGCGGGTGGGGATCACATCGTGGCGATTCTCGGTGAACAGGTTTCAGACGCTTATCTCGCGGAACTGCGCGAGGATGGTGTTTCCTACCTGTTCGCGGGACCGGTTGGGACGGACCTGGATCAGGCCCTGAACACCCTTGGCGATGTCTTCGGCATCAGGATCCTTCTCCTTGAAGGCGGCGGAGTGACCAACGGCGCGTTTCTCAAGGCCAAGCTGATCGACGAGATCAGCCTGCTGGTCTACCCCGGTGTCGATGGCTTGGCAGGCGTACCCAGCATCTTCGAGTGCATCGGGAGTCCGGATGAACGCCCCGCCGCCGGCCAGTCGCTCCGTCACATCGGCACGGAGGTCTTGGAGGGCGGCTTGGTGTGGCTTCGCTACCGGGTCGAAGCACTGGCTGCAACCTGATCCCCACCAGTTGCCGACGCGTCTCCTCGCGCGCATCGGCTGCCGAGCTCATTACACCGAGCGGTTGCGGGCGACGCGCGGCGCGGTGGCCCGGGTGCGGCGTGGAAAGGACGAGCGGTAATAACGTTCGGCTCAAGCATACCAAACAGGGGCAGGGAGCCAGTGGCATCGGCGGAGTTGCAAGCTAAACCATTCTTGGGCGTTAGTCCGTTGATGTCAGTGGGGTTGTCTGAGAGACTCGCAGTTTCGAGTTAAGTGATCAGGCCGTTTGACGCTGAAAAATTTCAGGAGAAAGCGACAGTGGCTGCCGTGAGGTGTCAACGGGAGACCGGCGGTTTCGCCTTTGATCGGGGAATGCCGCGTCCGCGATGCCCACCTTCGTCTTTGGCTTCACCGACCGGGTGCACTGCATTCGGCCGGTCTTCCGGATGGGCCGGGCCCAGCCCCTGCACCACAGCGCCGATCCCGGCGACGGCGGCTGACGGCCCGTCCCCTTTCCATCTCGACCGGCCCGGCGTCAGCGCCGGACCATTTTTTGTTTGGCCATCCTGTTGGCCGGCAGGGGCGGGTGCCGGAAGTCCGCCCCGATCTCCAGCTGCGTCCCGTCGGCAAACCGAACCAGCGCGCGAGGCGCAGGCGCCGATCGCGGGGACGACGGCTCCGCCTTGCAAGCCGGGGCCGTGTCGAGCGCCACCGGGATCAGCAGCGCGGCGTCATCACCCTGCCGCGGATCAGCCAGCCCGTCGACCAGCTGGCGGCGCCACGTGTACAGGCAGCTTTCCGCCACCCCATGCCGGCGGTCGACATGAGCGACGATAGCCCCCGGCTCCAGCGTCTCGGCCACCAGCCGCGCCTTCTCCGCCTCACTCCACCGCCAGCGCTGCTCCCTGCCGGTGATCACCTCGACCCTCTGCATCAAGCGAGCCTCCTTCTGGACTCCAATGGAGCCTCCGTAGACCCGCTCTTCACCTACTTCCTCACCACCCACAAGGCGGCGTTCCCCAGCTGCTTACGCAGGGGAAAGCTTTCTCCTCAGAGCTGTGGTCGACGGATTGAAGTGTGTCGACCGGGCGAGATTGCCGCGCCTGCGACTCAGCGCTCCGGTGTTGTTCTGTTCATTTCCCGCTTCTTGCCGAAGACCGGAAACTTGCTCGCCGCGCCGTAATCCGTGTTCTCCTGTGCGTCCTTCAATGTCGCGATGTCTGCGTCAGAGATTACAAAGTCCAAGGCGGCATTGGTTCGCATGTGCGCGGCATTGGTCGTCTTGGGCAACGGAAGGAGACCGAGCTGGAAGCAATATCGGATGCAGAGCTGGGCAACGCTGACATCGTATTTCTCGGCTAAGGATTTGATCTCCGCATTGTTCAGCAGCGCGCCGTGGCCCACGGGCGAATAGGCCTCGACGAGAATATCCTTGGATCGCGAGTAATCGATCAGGTCGAACGGTGTGTTGCCCACATGCGCCAGAACCTGGTTGACCATCGGCTTGACGCTGCCGTTGTCGAGCAGGTTATCCAGGTCCGCGCGCTCGAAGTTGGATACCCCGATCGCGCGTAGCTTGCCGCCGCGGTGGGCCTCCTCAAGCGCTCGCCATGCTTCCAGATTGCCCTCGAAGAAATGCTTGCCCTCTCTGAATTCCGCCCATGGCTGCGGGCTGTGGATCAACATCATGTCGATGTGATCAAGGCCGAGCGTCTGTAGTGACCCGTCGATGAGATCTTTGGCCTGGGCGTAGTTTTTACACTCGGCAGCGAGCTTGGTTGTCACGAAAAACTGGTCGCGCTGCAGGCTGCTGCTACGCAAACCTTCGCCCACGCCACGTTCGTTCGCATAGGCTTGGGCGGTGTCGAAGTGACGATAGCCGATCTCGATGGCGTCACGCACGACCCGTGCGGCATCGTCATCGGGAATCATCCAGGTGCCGAGCCCAAGTTTGGGGATCTCAATCCCATTGGGCAGGGTGAACGTCTCTTGCAGGATCATGGTACTCATCTCTCAATTGTTCAGTCTGTGGATGTCGGACCGGGGCCGTAGCCTGGTCGCTTCACCAGCGTGCCCCATTTGTCTTGGATATCTGGACCGTAGACCTGGGCATTCCATTCACCCGGGGCGACTTCCTCGAAGCCGACCGATACGGACTCCTCCCCATAGTTCAGAATGCGGGTCACATCGCGAACGATGGCGTCCGACAGATCGCGCTTCTGCGCTTCGGACTTCCCCGGCCAAAGCTTGACGATTACGTGTGGCATCTTCAGTCCTTTTTCAGAGCTGTGAGATATTCCCGGTCTGCCACGTGCTTCATCCAGGCGGCGGGCCTCTGAAGCAGTAGCCTTAGCGCGATACCCGCTGTGCAAAGCACGACGACAGCACTGACTGTGAAAGCGCTGCTCAGCCCGTGTTCCGCCGCGATCCACCCCAGAACTGGGCTGCCGACCGCCATCGCGACATCGAGGAAGACCGTATAGAGGCCCATGGCCAGACCCCGGCTTTCCGCCGACGTCTCTCGCACGACTTCGGCGCCAAGCCCCGGATAGACGAACGAATAGCCGACCCCCGCATGCGCGTGCTACTTCGGCGCGCGCTGTTCGAAGACGGTGCGGAAGACGGGGGTTGCCGAAAAGGCGTTTGGCCAACCAACATAGAAGGCAAGATGGCTGACCATCTCGGACGCCTGATCGCGCGTGAGGCCGTTATCCATAGCCTTGCCCAGATGGAACGGGATCTGTTGGACCTGACCATTGGCGATAAGCGCAGTCACGGTCACCAGACTGCGGTCGCGCGGGGCGAGATCGGGGCGAAGCCAGAGATCGCGGAACAGAACGTCAGTGGTATCGCGCACGAGACCCGGGGATGCAGGCCCGGTAATCTCCTCGACGGCCTTAGCGCGGGCGGCTTCGGTCTTCTCGTCGAGAGGAAGAAGGTCCGGCGACGCTTTCGGGAGCTGGTCCACGCCGATCCCTCGCTCCGCGAACACCTGCTTGGCGACCACGGTTGCGGAGATCGCATTGCCCCAGCCGGCGTAGAAGGCGAGATGGGTGATGGCCTCGGAGATCTCGGCGGGCTTCACCCCATTGCCGAGGGCGAGCTGCAACTGCTCGGGAAGCAGCATGGTCTGACCGCGAGCGACGACAGCGGTGACGGTGATGAGGCTGCGATCTCGCGGAGACAGGCCGGGCCGCTTCCAGAGATCGTTCGCGAGCTTGTCGGTCGCATAATGCGCCAGAGCGGGTGACACGGCCCTGACGTCGTCGGGGAACAGCGCGCCGGTCTGTGAGCCCGTCTGGGCGAGCACATCGGTGGCGCCGAGGGAGAGCGTCAGGGCAAGGGCTTTCGTCGTTGTCATGATGATGCCTTTCATGGCGCCATGGCCTTAGCGGTACTGTTCGTCGGCGACGGGCTCCAACCAGTCGACGTTCTTGCCATCGGCCATGTAGGTCATGGCGATGTGGCTCATCGGGCTGTTGGCGGTCGCCCCGTGCCAATGCTTCACGCCCGGCGGAATCCAGATGGTGTCGCCCGGATTGATCGCACGGCGTTCCTTGCCGTCTTCCTGGATCCAGCCCTGGCCTGACGTGACGATCAGCAACTGACCAGTGGGGTGGGTGTGCCAGAGGGTGCGCGCGCCGGGTGCGAAGGCCACGAGGCCGGCATTGGCCCGGGTGAATTCGTTCGGCGGAAACAGCGGGCTGATGACCGCATGTCCGGTGAAATTGTCGGGTGCGCCGATCACCGCCGGCGTTTCGCCGTTCGGTCTGATTTCGATGATGTCAGCCTGCGCCGACGCGATGCCGGCCGCGCTGACGGCGGCTGCAGCAAGAATTTTCTTCATTTCCGCTTCTTCCTTCCGCGCTCGACGCGGATTTTCGCAAATTGGCGACCAGCCAAACATAAGCCGGAGCGGAATAAGTTATTAGGTGCTAGATTGTGCATGGACCAATAAGGAAAACCTCTAAATGGGCGCTGATAACCTGAACGACTTGGCCGCATTTCTCGTGGTCGCGCAGGAGCGGAATTTCACGCGCGCGGCAAAGCGTCTGGGCGTTTCGCAGTCGGCGTTGAGCCAGACCATCCGTGTGCTGGAAGCGCGGCTTGGCCTGCGGCTGCTGACCCGCACGACGCGTAGCGTAGCGCCAACGGAAGCCGGTGAGCGGCTCATCCATTCGATAGGGCCGCGGATCGAAGAGATCCGGCGGGAGTTGGACGCGCTGAGCGACCTCCGGGAAAAGCCGTCAGGCACGATCCGCCTGACTGCCACAGAGCACGCCGCCGAATCCATTCTCTGGCCAGCGGTGGCGAAGCTCGTGAACGAGTATCCGGATATCAAGGTGGAGATCGTCACCGACTATGGGCTCACCGATATCGTCGGCGAACGCTTCGACGCCGGCGTGCGGCCCGGCGAGACGATCGCCAAGGGCATGATCGCGGTCCCGCTCGGTCCTGACCTACGGATGGCGGTCGCAGGCGCTCCATCCTATTTCGCGTCACGGCTGCAGCCGAAGACACCGCAGGACCTGACGAACCATAATTGCATCAACCTGCGCCTCCCGATCCATGGCGGCCTCTACGCATGGGAGTTCGAGAAGAAGGGACGCGCGCTCAATGTCCGGGTGGACGGGCAGTTGGTGTTCAACACCTCCAGCCTGATGTTGAAGGCGGCGTTGGAGGGATGCGGGCTTGTCTATTTGACAGAGAGTCAGGTCGGACCTTATCTCGCGGACGGCCGTCTCGTCCGGGTGCTTGCCGACTGGTGCGAGCCGTTTCCAGGCTATCACCTCTACTATCCAAGCCGACGTCAACCGACGCCGGCATTCGCGCTGCTCATCGATGCTTTGCGGTATCGGGGCTGACCCGTTCCGCCCGGCGATGCGACTAGAGCGAATTCCGATCACTCTGGATCGTTGCCAGCGGCGGTGAAGAAGGCTCGACTATCGCTTGGCGTCACGTTGTCGGTAGCATCGCGGATGGTATTCCACAGTTCGGAGAGCGTCCTTGCGGAGGCTTTCCTGAGGTGCGCCTTGATTTTGGAGAAGGCCATCTCGATGGGGTTGAAGTCGGGGCTATAGGGCGGCAGGAGCTTCAGGACAGCGCCTGTCCGCTCGATTGCTGCCGCACAGCCGGAAGCTTGTGGGCGGGCAGCCGCGGCAGTTCCGACCAGCAGCTCATGAACTCGCGGCGGATCATGTCGCGTTCGGCCGGGGTAAAGTCCACGGGATCGGTCATGGCCGCGACCGATAACACCCGGGCGACGTTCGGTCCAGCGGCGACCGGTGAAACGTCCGCCACGTCGAAGGGCAGCGCGCCGCCACCAGGCCATGCCAGAAGATGGCTTCGGCAAACGGTGCAGTCGCTGCTGCCGAACCCTGGGATCGGGACCGGCAGGGCGGCGAGGCGTGCGACCAGCGTGCATTCGCCGCCGGCGGGAAAAATCCAGCAGCCGGTCACCGTGCCCGCCGTGGTCAGGCGGTCGATGTGCCAGCGGATGCTCTTGTCCCGGCGCATGTGGCGGCCGACGCGGACACGCAGTCCACCCGGGCCGCAGGCGCTGCCGCAGAACAAGTACCGCCTCGGCGGCGGAATGGCCTTGGCCCGGCCGGGGCTGGGCGACGTCCACCGCTTACGCCAGCCTGACGAGCAGAACGTAGGCGCCGACGACGGGAGGGACCGTATCGGTCGTGCGGTGGAACTGGGGAGCCTGCATGGACATCATCACCGTCACTTCAGCGCTGCTGGCATGAGGCGTCAACGAGAAGCCGCCGGTTTCGCCCTTGATCGGGGAATGCCGCGCTCGCGATGATCCCCTTCATCCTTGGCTTCACCGACCGGGTTTCCTCTGGCGGTAGGAGAGCAGGTGCTCGGGGAAGAGGGAGAGGGCTTGACGGTGTTCGCGACGGGTTTCGGGGCTAGGAGACAGGCTTCCGGCCGGCCCGTCGCGGAGATCCGCCATGCCCGACACCGCGCAAACCGCCCGCTCCGGTTCCGACCGGACCAGCCTCTACGCCGAGATCACCGCCCGCATCATCGCCGAACTGGAGGCCGGCCGGCTGCCCTGGGTGCAGCCCTGGGGAACCCCGGCTGCCGCCGCCCCGCTTGGCGTGCCCCGCAACGCTGCCACCGGCCGCGCCTACACGGGCGTGAATGTGCTCATCCTGTGGGGCGCCGTCATTGCCCGCGGCTTCTCTGGCCAGAACTGGCTCACCTTTCGTCAGGCCCTGGCTCTGGGCGGCCACGTCCGCAAGGGTGAGCGCGGCACCACCGTCGTCTACGCCGACCGCTTCATTCCCGACCACGAACGCCGGCGCGCAAGGGATGCCGGGGAAGAGCCCCAGGCGGTCCCTTTCCTGAAGCGCTTCACGGTTTTCAATTGCGCCCAATGCGAGGACCTGCCCGACGGCATCGCCGTGGCACCGCTGCCGATCTCCGAGGGGCTGATCCTGCCGCGGGCCGAGGCGCTGATCCAGGCCAGCGGCGTCGATGTCCGCATCGGCGGCACCCGGGCCTTCTACAGCCCCCAGCATGATTACGTGCAGGTGCCGCCTCCGCAGGCCTTCTTCGAGCCCGTCAACTGGCATCGCACCGCGCTGCACGAACTGGGGCACAGCACGGGCCACGCATCGCGGTTGAACCGTGACCTGTCTGGGTCCTTCGGCTCCCGCAAATACGCTTTCGAGGAGCTGGTTGCCGAAATTTCAGCCGCCTATCTCTGCGCGGCGCTCGGCATTATCCCCACCGTCCGTCACGCCGATTACGTCGGCGCTTGGCTGGAGGTCCTGCGCGGGGATGATCATGCCATCGTCCGGGCCGCCAGCTTGGCCAGCAAGGCGGCCGATTATCTCCTGGGCTTTCTGCCCCAAGCCTCCGTCATGGCCGGTGCCGGGCAGGAGGCTGTGTGATCAAGCGCTTCGGCCGAACTTGGCCGGAATGATGCGCGTGGCGGAACTCCCCGGCAAGCGGCCGTTCGGGCAGGAGAGGGAGCGACGGCCGCTTGCGGAAGCGTGCCGCAGGAAGAGGGAGAGGAGGGCGGACATCGGGGCGACGGATGAAGGAGGTTGGGAGAAAGGCTCCCGGCCGTCCGTCGCGGAGAACCCGGCCATGGCCACGCCCAAGATCGTCCTCAACACCTCGCGCGACATCCCCTTCAACAAGCTGGTGCTGTCCCAGGCCAACGTCCGCAAGGTCAAGGCCGGCGTCTCCATTGAGGAGCTTGCCGAGGACATCGCGCGGCGCACCCTGCTGCACAGCCTCGTCGTCCGCCCGGTGCTCGACGCCGAGGGCGCCGAGACCGGCGTCTACGAAGTGCCGGTCGGCGGGCGCCGCTTCCGGGCGCTGGAACTGCTGGTCAAGCAAAAGCGCATGAGCAAGACCCAGCCGGTGCCCTGCGTCGTGCGCACGGCCGGCCTCGCCGAGGAGGACTCGCTGGCCGAGAACGTCCAGCGCGCCCCGCTGCACCCGCTCGACCAGTTCCGCGCCTTCCAGACCCTGCGCGAGGCGGGGCTCGGCGAGGAGGAGATCGCCGCCCGCTTCTTCGTCGCCCCCGGTGTGGTGAAGCAGCGCCTCAAGCTGGCCGCCGTCGCGCCAGCCCTACTCGACGCCTACGCCGAGGACCGCATGACGCTGGAGCAATTGATGGCCTTCACCGTCAGCGGCGACCACGCCCGCCAGGAGCAGGTGTGGGAGGCGCTGTCGCGTGCCTACAGTCGCGAGCCCTACCAGATCCGCCGGCTCCTCACCGAAGGCGCGGTGCGGGCGTCGGACAAGCGGGCGCTGTTCGTCGGCGTCGAGGCCTACGAGGCGGCCGGCGGGGCGGTGATGCGCGACCTGTTCCAGCACGACGACGGCGGCTGGCTGCAGGACCCGGCGCTGCTCGACCGGCTGGTGGCGGAGAAGCTGGAGGCCGAGGCCGCCACGGTGCGGGCGGAGGGCTGGACGTGGGTGGAGGTGGCGCTGGCCTTCCCCTACGGGCACAGCCGGGGGCTGCGCCGTCTGGTTGGCGAGCCGGTGCCGCTGAGCGAGGCGGAGCAGGCGACCTACGACGCGCTGCACGCCGAGTACGAGCGGTTGGAGGCGAGCGAGCTGGCGGAAGCGGAGGAGCTGGATCGGGTGGCGCGGCGCCTCGCCGAGATCGACGTGGAGCTGCGGGCGCTGGAGGAGCGGCCGCTGGTCTACGAGACCGCCGAGGTGGCGCGGGCCGGGGTGTTCGTCAGCGTCGACGTCGAGGGCCAGCTCCAGGTCGACCGTGGCTACGTGCGGCCGGAGGACGAGGCGCCGGTCGAGCCGGTGGCTCCGGCCGGTGGCGAGGAGACGTCCGCCGTCCCGGCCGGTGGCGGGCCGGTGGCCGCCCAGCCCGCCGCCATCGCCGGCGGTGCCAGCGTGTCGGCCCCGGTGCCGGTCACGGGGGCGGCCACCTCGGAGGAGGACGAGGGGCTGCGGCCGCTGCCCGAGCGGCTGCTGATCGAGCTGAGCGTGCACCGCACGCTCGCTTTGCGCGACGCGCTGGCCAACGATCCCGACACCGCCTTCCTGGCGGCGCTGCACGCGCTGTGCCTGCGCACCTTCACCCAGCGCCTCGGCGCCTCCTGCCTGGAGCTGGAGCTGAAGAGCGCCGGCTTCGGGGTGCAGCCGCCCGACCTCGCCGCCAGCGCCGCGGCCCGGGCGATCGACGCCCGCCAGCGCGCCTGGAGCGCCCAGCTGCCGGGCGAACCGGCCGCCCTGTGGGAGACGCTGGTGGGGTTCGACGGCGACAGCCGGGCGGCGCTGTTCGCCCATTGCGTCTCCTTCGGCGTCAACGCGGTGCACGAGCCGTGGAACCGGGCGCCGCAGCGCGCCGCCTACGCCGACCTGCTGGCCGGGGCGGTCGGCCTCGACATGGCGGCGGCCGGCTGGACGGCGACGGTGGACAGCTACCTCGGCCGGGTGCCGAAGGCGCGCATCCTGGAGGCGGTGCGCGAGGCGCGTGGGCCTGAGGCGGCGCAGCTGATCGACCACCTGCGCAAGCCGGACATGGCCAAGGAGGCCGAGCGGCTGCTGGCCGGCAGCGGCTGGCTGCCCGAGCCGCTGCGCCGGCCGCTGGAACCGGCGGCCGGTGCTGATGCCGGTGCGGACGGCGATGCGGAGGGCGGCGACGCCTCCCTGCCGGCCTTCCTGATCGGCGCCGGGGAGATCCCGCTCGGCGAGGACGACGCGGACCGCAACGAGGCCGCCGCCGCGTGACGCGACACTGCGGAGCGGCTCCGGCCGCTCCGCCTCCGTCCTCGTTTCTGGAGGTTCGTCATGACCGAGCCCTTCGTCACCATGGTCGTGCGTCTACCGGCCGCCGCTCTCGCCCACGGCGTCCCGGTTCTCGTGATTACCGCCGAGGCCGCCTTCGTCGTGATCCCGGCCAGCCAGGGAGCCGTTCTCCTCGACCCGGACGTCCCGCGGGAGCACGTCCTGCTGCGCTTGGCCGAGGAGGAGGTCCGGGAGGAAATCCGCACCGTGATCGAGGCCGACGGCGCGCTGACCCGGCTGGCGCCGGAGATGGTCGGCGATGCCGACATCCATGCCGCTTGCCGGGCCGTGGCTTCGAACACCGACCTCAGCGAAGAACACGGTGCTGCGCGGTTCCGGGCGGCACTGGCCGCCATCCGTGCGGCCGAACGCCGCCTTGGCTGCCTCGCGTGATCCGTACCCCTCACCTTGTCTCTTGTCGAGCCCGGCCGCCGCGCCGGGCTCCTGTCTTATGGAGAACCGCCATGCCGATCCCCGACTTTGTGAAGGCGAATTTCGCGACGCTGCTGCGCACCGCGGCGGCCGGCGACCTGGCGTCGGTACAGGGCACTGACACCCGCACCGGCGAGACCCGCTTCATTCTGTGCGCTGTTGCGCAATGCGTTGGCGAGGTGCTGCTCACCCCCTTCGGGCATCTGGCCGACGGCAACCCCTACGAGCTCTATGACCCGCCGTTCGATCCCGGCGGCGGGTAGAGGGCGAGGAGGGCGGGGGGCGGGGTGAGCCGGAGCGGATCGAGAGAGCGTCCGCCGGCCGTTGGTCTCCCCGCTCTCCCGGATCCTTCGCCATGACCCTGACCGCCGAGCTCCGAACCGATGCTGCCGCCCCCTGTCCTTCGCTGCCGGTGGACATCGCGGCGGCCCTGCTCGCCGCCGCGGAGCGGCTGCTGCCCGCCCTCGAACGCGGCCGGGCCATCGACGCCGGCACGCTGCGCACCGCGATGACCGCGGCGTTCGGCGGCTCCGACGCCGAGGGCGTCTGGAGCTGGAAGCTGGCCTACGACGCCGGCGAGGCGGCGCAGGTATTGTTCCTGCGCCGCTTCGGCCTGGCCATGCAGGCCCGTGCCACCAGCCCGGTGGCGTTCCTGACCATGCTGGAGCGGCTGACGGCGCTGCTGCCCAGCCAGACCCGCCGTTCCGAGGAGAGCCAGGCCCGGCAGCAGTTCTCCACCCCGCTGCCGCTGGCCGGCGTGGTGGCCGCGGCAGCGGCGCTCACCCCGGCCGACCGGGTGCTGGAGCCCTCCGCCGGCACCGGCCTGCTCGCCGTCTTTGCGGAGCAGGTGGGGGCAAGCCTCGTCCTCAACGAGTTGGCGGACACCCGCGCCGGCCTGCTGGAGCGCCTGTTCCCCGGCATGCCGGTGGCCCGCTTCGATGCGGCCAACATCCACGACCATCTCGACCCTGCGGTCCGGCCGACGGTCGTGCTGATGAACCCGCCCTTCTCGGCGCTGGCGGCGGTGGACGGCCGGGTGGCCGACGCCGCTGTCCGCCACCTCGCCTCGGCCCTGGCCCGCCTGGCCGAGGGCGGGCGCCTCGTCGCCGTCACCGGCGCCGGGCTGGCGCCCGGGCATCCGGCGTGGCGCGACGCCTTCGTGCGCCTGCAGGAGCGGGGTCGCGTCGTCTTTTCCGCCGCCATCGACGGCCGGGTCTACGCCCGCCACGGCACCACCGTCGACACCCGGCTGACCGTCATCGACCGCGTGCCGGCGGGGGACCCAACCGCCTTCCCGGTTTCGCCGGGCATGGCCCCGGATGCCGCCACGCTGCTGGACTGGGTCCGGCGCGATGTGCCGCCGCGTGCTTCCGTTTCCGCCTCGGCAGCGGCTCCGTTGCCGGTGCTGGCCCGCGCCATGGCGGCCCGGCCCGTACGCCGGGCGGCGGCTGTGCCGACGGTGTGCACGCCAGCATCCGGCCCAGCGGTGGTCGAGTTGGAATACGAGCCGCGCGACTGGGCGCCGGAGGCCGGAGCCCGCCTCACCGCTGCGCTCTACGAACCCTACACGCTCCAGTCCATCGTCCTCCCCGGCGCCCGACCGCACCCAACGCCGCTGGTGCAGTCCGCCGCCATGGCCGCGGTCGCCCCGCCCAAGCCCTGCTACCGCCCGCACCTGCCCGGCGCCCTGGTCACAGGCGGCATCCTCTCCGACGCCCAGCTGGAAAGCGTTATCCTCGCCGGCGAGGCGCACGCCGGCCACCTCGCCGGCAGCTGGACCGTGGATGAGACCTTCGACGTCGTCTCGGCGGCGTCGGACGATGTCGAGGACGCGGTGCGCTTCCGCCGCGGCTGGTTCCTCGGCGACGGCACCGGCGCCGGCAAGGGCCGGCAGGTCGCCGGCATCCTGCTCGACAACTGGCTCAAGGGGCGGCAGCGCGCGCTGTGGATCTCCAAGTCCGACACCCTGATCGAGGACGCCCGGCGCGACTGGTCGGCCCTCGGCCAGGAGCCTTTGCTGGTCGCCCCGCTGTCGCGCTTCCGCCCCGGCGTGCCCATCACCCTGGAGCGCGGCATCCTCTTCACCACCTACGCCACCCTGCGTGGCGACGGTGGCGAGGGCGCCGTGCCGCGCGTCCAGCAGATCGTCGACTGGCTCGGCCGGGACTTCGACGGGGTGATCGTCTTCGACGAATCCCACGCCCTGCGCAACGCTGGCGGCACCGCCGGCTTCGGCCGCGACGGCGGTCCCGTCACCCCCTCGCAGCAGGGCCGCGCCGGGCTGCGCCTCCAGCACGCCCTGCCGGACGCCCGCGTGCTCTACGTCTCGGCCACCGGCGCCACCACCGTGCACAATCTTGCCTACGCCCAGCGCCTCGGCCTGTGGGGCGGCGCGGACTTCCCCTTCGCCACCCGCGCCGAGTTCGTCCAGGCCATCGAGGCCGGCGGGGTCGCCGCCATGGAGGTGCTGGCCCGCGACCTCAAGGCGCTCGGCCTCTACGCCGCCCGCTCGCTGTCCTTCGAGGGGGTCCGTTACGAGATGGTCGAGCACCGGCTGACGCCGGGGCAGGTCGCCATCTACGACGCCTACGCCGCCGCCTTCCAGGTCATCCATGCCAACCTGACCGCGGCGTTGGAAGCCGCCAACGTCACCGGGGCCGGCGGCACCCTGAACCGCGCCGCCAAGGCCGCCGCCCGCTCCGCCTTCGAGGGCGCCAAGCAGAGATTTTTAAATCGCGCTTCATACTGCCCCCGTTGCGCATCCTGGTTGTTCGAAGAGATCGAGGTGCGTGTCTATCACTCTGATATATATGCCTTTCTGGCGCCCT
>NZ_JBHSLC010000064.1:0-12246 GCF_042657465.1 Azospirillum himalayense
GTCCGAGCCCCGCATCGCCCCCTCGCTGGCTGCATTCTCCACGACCGTAGAGAATCACGACAGGCCGGCAGGCAACAGACCTTTTTCCGCGTCCTGCTAGAGAGCTTCGGCCCAGGCCGTGATAGAGGCATCGATTGTCGATACTCCCATGGAAGGCATTCGCTCATCGTTCAAGCTAAGCACTACCTACGAAGTGGCAAGAGTAAGCTTCTCACCACGTTAAAGTCAGAAGATGCGAAGGTGGCGAAGCTAAGCCCCTCACGGTACATCGTCGCCACCTCAGTCTCGATGACAGGAGACCTCAAAAGCAAAATCATCGCTGCGATGCCGAGTGCGCCACTGACTGTAGCGGATATTATCGGCCTGGAGGACATCAACGGTTTGCTCAGTAAGCATCCTGAAATTGAGAAAAACCATTTCAAGCTTTGGTTATCTAGTGCGGCCATTATTGAGCGTATGCTTCATAGCGGCATCTATAACCGTACCGATACGGAGATGGACCTCATCCGCAAGATGGTACCGAAATTTGTACAAAATGACAGCGTCAAGGAAGCTGAGAATATCCTATCATCGTCGGGCACCCTTATCATCTCTGGCCATCCCGGTGTCGGAAAAACTACCCTTGGTAGAATGCTGGTGTGGCTGCACGCTTCCCAGGGCTGGAAAATATTCGTTGTAGATGATATTGCAGAAGCATTCGAAGTGTCAAATCCTGGGGAGAAGCGCCTCATATTCTTTGATGACTTCCTCGGACAAGTTCAACTCTCCGCAGACCATGTCAGGGGGATTGATCAGAGATTGCCCCCCTTCCTCGAACGGGTGAATGCAAACAAGGATCTGCGCTTCATCTTAACAACCCGTGAATATATTTTGAGCCAAGCGGAGTTGTTATCGCGCAGGCTCGCGTCTAGGAGCATGACATCCAATCGATATGTGTTGAATGTTGGAGCCTACACTCGCGCCGTGCGCGCCCGTATACTTTATAATCATCTCCATTTTTCAGGTTTGAGTAATGACCAGCTTGCGGATATCCTCGAGAGTGATTTTTACATCAAGATTATCGATCATAAAAACTTCAACCCGCGCCTGATTGAGCTCCTCACTAGCGAGGAGTATTCTTCACTCACGGGAGAGAACCTGAAAGCTGCAATCGAAAGGGTGCTCGCAAACCCGGACGAGCTTTGGGAACGCCCCTATCGCGACCACATTAGTGCTGACGGCAGAGCACTGATGCTTGCCCTTCTGCTACATAACGATGCGGTACCGCTCAAAGTGCTGCGGTCAAGCTTCGAACGCGTTGCGAAGGCGCTTGGGCAAGCCATACCCGAGGCCCAACTGCAAGCAAGATTTGCGGCCGCGCTCAAACAACTGGAAGGGTCCGTCGTCGCTATCATCGAACGAAAGGTGAGGTTCTCCAATCCAGGCGTCCGCGACTTCCTGCTCTCTGTTGTGATAGAGGACGGCATGCTCGCAAGCATTGTGGCGCATGTCGAGACCTATGGCGAACTCAATCAGTGTTGGCTCATCTATATCGGACAGAAGCCCGAGCCCATAGCAAACGATGACGACGCTGCGTTGTGGATGAAGGCGGTCGAGCGGATGGAGCATTCCGACCTCGGCGACCTACTCGAACGCTTAGAGCTCTTGCTCAACATATTCGATCATTTTGCTACCGATGGGCTCCTCGGTGTCGCGCTCCAGATAGGTAAACGAATCGAAGACGAGGGGATTGATGGCACGCAAGTTCGGGAAGCCGCTTGGGCGCTAGAAAATATAACCATGCATGCTCTTCCACTGCGTAAGCAGGACTACCTGCATCAGATCATTACGGTCGCGACCGCGGACATGCTCAAGACGTATGCGTCGGAGCTGCCATTCGAAGATATTCAAGCCCTTGATGAAGCTCTCTATTCATACGGCTCGGATCCAGAAATCGCCAAAAATGCTGTTCACGCGGCGTTGGACAGCTTCATCCCCGTGATTGACAGCGAGATGTCTAACTTCGGCAGCCTGAATGAACTCGACGAATTTGAGGAAAATCTCAAAAATTTGATTGAGAAGAGAAGGTATTTTGGTAAGTCACCAGCGCGCAATATTGAACTTAAACGTGAGCGACTTCTAGAGGATGAGTCTAATCGCGGTGAAGAAGAGGGTTATAGTGGTGGGCATCGTGGGAGCGCTATGAGTAATATGTCAGATGATCATATCCGTTCGATGTTTCAAGATCTCAGCGCCTCGCGGGGTTAGTCTGTTTCACTACTGCCATTATGGCCAGCATCGATCGGAATTTTGTCTTCATATTTTGTAATCCAAGGCAATATAGCATCGCAACAATACGGCATGCGCGGCAGCGTGCACCTGTGATCATCTCTCGGTTGACATCCGAGGAAATTCCGTAACGGAGTTGCCAATGAGCCAGCCATGTCCGCTGTTGGCGCTGCACCGACACACACAAGTGCTTGGCCGGGGGAGCAGCCCCAGCCCTTTGAAATGTAGTAGCCATCCTTCAATCCGACACTGACGGCACGCAGGAACTGAACGGAGGCGCGCCCCCAACGGCGTCGTTCACGCCCAAAAAACCCGGTCACACCGCGTTCGCGATGTGCGTTTTCGCACAGGCGCCAGCGGGCCGTGACGGCACTCTCCAGCCGCGCCGCGAAGCGCTGGCCTGACCGTTCCATCCCGGCAGGCTCCGCCCCGCGTCCCGTTTCCTGCGGCTTGGAGTGTTCCGACGATGGCTCTGCTCGATGATCTTGTGGTGCAGACCGCCCTGTTTCCCCTGGTGGTCGGCGTCGCCGCCGTCGGCGTGGTCCGTCTCGCCGGCGGGCGCACGCGGGGGCCCCGGTTGGCGGCGGCGGGCGTTGCCGCCGCCTTCCTGGCAGCCTACGCGCTGATCGTCGGCCTCCCCGCCCTGCCCCCGCCCTCCAGCATGGGCCGCCTGTTCTGGAGCGCGGTGGCCGGTCTGGTCATCGGCGTCGGCGCCGACCTCGCCGGGATCGACCGCCGCCGCGGCACTTGGCTGCTCGGCGCCTGGGTGACGGCGTCCTTGCTGTGGATCGCCCTGCCGGTGCTGCCGGGAAGCCTGGACACCATCACCGCCGCCGTCCTTCTGCTGGCCGGCGGCTGGATCGCCCTGACGCGCACCGCCGGCGAGGGCGAGGGGGTGGCGACGCCCGGAGTCGCCCTGCTGGCCGCCGCGGTGGCGGTGGGCGGGGTGGCGCTGGTCGGCGCCTCCGCCTCCGTCGCCCAGCTCGCCTTCGCGCTGGCCGCGGCCACCGGCGGCCTGCTGCTGTGGAACTGGCCGGTGGAGCGCCACGCCTGGGGCAACGCCGGTCAGGCGGCGCTGGGCATCCTGGTGCTGCTGGCCGCCACCCTGACCTTCTTCTCCTCCGCCCACGCCGAAGCCCTGCTGCTCGTCCTGCCGGCCTTCTTCGCCGACCGGCTGCGCGACCGCCTGCCCCTGCCGCGCACCGCCGCGGGACGGGCCATGGGCACCGTGGCGCTGACCGCCATCGCCCTGGTGCCGGCCGTCGCCGCCGTGGGCGTCGCCTTCCTTCTCTCCGCCGGTTCCGACGTGTCCGGCTACTGATCCACCCCAGTCATCCCGTTCCATCCGACAAAGGACTTCCGACTCATGAAGCGTCTTCTCTCCGCCGCCGCCCTGTCCGCCCTCGTCGCCCTGCCGATGACCGCCCAGGCCGCCCCGGTCGCCTACAAGCTCGACCCGGCCCACACCGCGGTGGTCTTCATCGTCGACCATCTGGGCTTCTCCAAGGCCGTGGGCAGCTTCAACACGGTGGCCGGCGAGCTGGCCTTCGACAAGGACGCCGCGGACAAGAGCAGCCTGTCGGTGACCATCGACACCGCCAGCATCGACACCAACCACGCCAAGCGCGACGAGCACCTGAAGTCGCCGGACTTCTTCAACGTGAAGGAGTTCCCGAAGCTGACCTTCAAGAGCACGAAGATCGAGAAGACCGGCGATAAGACCGGCAAGCTGCACGGCGAGCTGACCCTGCTGGGCGTCACCAAGCCGGTGGTCCTCGACGTGACCTTCAACAAGGACGGCGTCAGCCCGGCCAGCAAGATGGACACGGTCGGCTTCTCCGCCCGCGGCACGATCAAGCGCTCCGACTTCGGCATGAAGTACGGCGTGCCGAACATCGGCGACGACATCCAGATCATCATCGAGTCCGAGGCGGTGAAGGCGTAAGGCGCGCCGTCAATCCTCCTCCGCCGCCTGCCGGACCCGCTCCCGCAGGCGGCGGGTGTCCAAGAGGACCAGCGCCCCCCGCCGCTTCTCCAGCAGCCCGTCGCGCTCCAGCGCGCTCAGCTCCCGCGAGACCGCCTCGCGCCGGGTGCTGACGCGGGCGGCGAGGTCGGCGTGGGGCGGCGGCGGGGAGATGGTGGCGCTGTGCTCCCCCCGCCCGTCCGGCCGGGCCAGCCGCAGCAGCTCGGCGTAGATGCGGTGACGCACGTCCAGCGTGTTGAACTCGTTCACCCGCGTGGCAAGCTTCCGGATCTCCCCGGCCAGCAGAACCATCACTTGGTCGCAGACGTCGGGGTGACGGTGGATGCAGTCGCGGAACAGCGGGGCGGGCATGCAGGCGACCGTGGCGTTGGTCACGGCGACGATGCCGGCGGAGCGGGCCTTCCCGTCGATGGCCGCCAGCTCCCCGAAGAATTCCCCGGCGGGGATGTCGCGCAGGATCACCGTCCGCCCGGAGATCGCGCGGATGGTCACCCGGACCAGACCGGCGGCGACGATGAAGACGTCGGTTCCCTCATCCTCGAAATCGATGATCCATTGCCCGGCCTCCACCCGGCGCCAAAGGCAGCGGTCCTCCAGCGCCCGCAGCTCGTCGGGGGACAGGGAGCGGAACAGCGCCGCCCCGGCCAGCGTTTCGCTCCGGCGCCTCATGGAGGGGAATGGGTGTCGGGCTGTGGCATGGCGCGGGATGATCTCATAGGATGCCAAGGGACGCCACGCAGAAGCCGAGCCCGCACCGACATGACGACCGTCCCCTCCGCCGCCCGGCCCCGTCCATGACCCGGAACCGTTCATGAAACGCCGGATCGAACGCCCGTTGCGCCTGTTCACCGGCCTGACGCTGTTCACCTTCGTCATCACCCATTTCCTCGCCCACGCCGCCGGGCTACTGCTGCTTCCGGGGATGGAGGTGGCGCGGCGCACCCTGCTGTGGGTGTGGGACACGCCGCCGGGGCAGGCGCTGCTCGCCGGCTCCTTCGTCACCCACGCCGGGCTGGGTCTGTGGGCGCTGTACCGGCGCCGCCACCTGCGCATGCCCGCCGGGGAGGCGTGGCAGCTGGGACTCGGCCTGTGCATCCCGCTGCTGCTGATTTCGCACGGCATGGCCGGGATGCTGTCGGACGACCTCTACAACGACCCGCTGACCTACCCGCGGGCGATCGTCCTCTACTGGATCACCGCGCCGGAAACCCTGCTGTGGCGCCAGCTCCTGCTGCTGGTGATCGTGTGGATCCACGGCTGCATCGGGGTGCGCGGCTGGCTGATGACGAAGCCCTGGTACCGGCGCCGCGCCTCGCTGCTCGGCGCCTTCGCCATGCTGCTGCCGTTGCTGGCGCTGGCCGGGATCGTCAACGCCGGTTGGGACGCCGAGCGCCGGGCCGCCGCCGATCCCGCCTATCTGGAGCCGTTCCGCCCGCCGGCCCCCGGCACGCCGGAGGCGGAGAACCGCGCCGCTCTGGCGGCGATCAGCGGCGGCGTCTTCAACACCTACGTCCTGCTGCTGGTCGGCACGCTGGGAATGCGGCAGTACCGCAACTGGCGGGCGCGGGCGACCAGCCCGGTGCGCATCGCCTATCCCGGCGGGCGCTCGGTCACCGTGCCGCGCGGCACCTCGGTTCTGGAGGCCAGCCGGGCCAACGGCATCCCGCATACCGCGCTGTGCGGCGGGCGGGGGCGCTGCTCCACCTGCCGCATCCGGGTGACCGAGGGGGCGGACGCCCTGCCGCCGCCCAACGCCACGGAACGGGCGGTGCTGGAGCGGATGAAGGCCCCGCCCGCCGTCCGTCTCGCCTGCCAGCTCCGCCCGGTGGCGCCGCTGTCGGTGACGCCGCTGCTGTCCGCGCGCGACAACGGGCGCACCTTCGCCGTCACCGCCCCCATGGACAGCGGGCGGGAGCTGGCGATCACCGCGCTGTTCGTGGATCTGCGGGGATCGACCTCGCTGGCGGCGGAGCGGCTGCCCTTCGACGCGCTGTTCATCGTCACCCGCTATGTCCAGGTGGTCACCGACGCGATCCGGCGGCACGGCGGCTACGTCATCGCCATCGCCGGCGACGGGGTGATGGGCATGTTCGCGAACGAGGAGGACCCCACCGCGGCCGCCGCCAGCGCGCTGCGCGCCACCGCCGACCTGTGGCGCGACATCGAGGTGCTGAGCCGCGACCTTGCGGAGGAGCTGGACCAGCCGCTGGCCTTCGGGGCCGGGGTGCATTCCGGCCTCGCCGTGGTCGGGGCGGTGGCCTGTTCGGAGGACGGGTCGCTCCAGTTCATCGGCGACACCGGCAACGTCGCCGCAAGGCTGGAGGAGATGACCAAGACGCTGGGCGCCACCGTGGTCTTCTCCGACGCGGCCGCCGAGCTGGCGGGGCTCCAGGGGCTGGAGCGTCTGGAACGCCGGGATGTGGCGATCCGGGGGCGCGACGGCAGGCTCGGGGTGCGGACCGTCCGCCGCCAGGAGGACTTACGGGCGCTGCTGGAGGGTGGAACCACCGTCCCCTCTCCCCCCTGGGGCGACGCTTAGGACGAGGCCACCGCTGCGGGTGTCGGGGGAGCAGCGGATTCTTCCTTTCTCCCCCGCTCTTCCCCCTCCCCTCTCATCCCTGGATCACGCCGCGGCGACGCGCTCCAGCCTGGCGGGGAGACCCTGGCGCACCGCCGTTCCGGCGATGGGGTCGACCCAGACCGAGGCGCCCGGACGGGTCGGGTCGTGCAGGCCGAGGTCGTTGATGTTCACCCCCGCCCCGATCTCCGGCACCACCGGCTGACTGTGGCCGCCAATGACGTGCGCCCGCGCGCCGAACTCCTTGTGGCCGAAGCCGTGCTCGACGGCGAGCACGCCGGGCATCACGCCGTGCCGGACGATGGCGGTGGCCAACTCCGCCCCGCCCGGCGTGGCGATGCGGATGCGGTCGCCGGTGGCGATGCCCAGCCGCCGCGCATCCTCCGCGTTGATGCCCACCGGATTCTCAGGGTGCAGGTGGCGCAGGCGGCTGGCCGCGATGGTGTAGGCGCTGACCAGCACCGATTTCGAGCTGATGAGCTGGAAGGGCCAGTCCTCCGCCGTGTGGATCTGTCGCATCGGCGTGCCGTCGGCGAAGGCCGGGGGCGTCCAGGCGGCGGTGCCGGTCCAGCGCTTGCCGGTGACGCTGCTCCGCGCCGCGCCGACGGCCTCGTTGTAGACCAGCAGCCCGTCCTTGAAGCGGTGGGTGGCCCTGTCGCCCTCGAAGCCCTCCGCCTGGTTCTGGTAGCGCCCGCCGCGCGCCAGGATGAAGGCGACCTTGCGCCACTCCTCCTCCTTCAGCACCGCCTGGAGCGCCGGCAGGACGCGGGCGACGCCGGACAGGACGATGTCCTCGTCCGTGATGTCGGGCACCGGCTGCTTGCCCAGCCACGCGATGTTGGCGCCGCCGCGCAGGTACCAGTCCTCAGGCCGCTCCAGCGGATAAGTCTTCCCGTCCATGTCGGCGATGGCGTCCGGGCCGAAGCCGGGCAGGCCCAGCCGCTTCGCCAGCGCGATCAGGAACGTCTCCATCTGGACGTGGCGGCCGTCCGGCAGTGGTTCCGTGCGCGGCGTCACCACCGGCCAGCGCGCCGTCGAGGTCTTGGTCGGCACGCCCGCCCAGGGGGACGCCCAGCCCCAGGTCTCGTACAGCACGGTGTCGGGGATGATGTAGTCGGCGAAGGCCGTGGATTCGTTGATGAAGGGGTCGATGGCGACGATCAGCGGCAGCGCCTTCGGGTCGCGCAGCGCCGCCTCCACCTGGCCGCGCACGCCGGGGATGCCGTAGACCGGGTTGCTGTTCCACAGGAACAGGGCCTTCAGCGGGTACGGGTAGCCGTCCACCACGCCGCTGGTCAGATACTCGGTGGTGAGCTGCGGAGCGTTGGGGTACCAGGGCGCCTTGGCCGGATAGGGCTTGCCGGCCTCCTTCTTCGCCTTGAACTCACTGGACTTCTCGTACGGGATAGGGCGGCTGATGGCCGTGCCGGAGGGCTTCACCTGTCCGGGGAAGCTCGCCAGCTTGTAGCGCGGGCCGTCCTGCTCGTCCGGGAAGCGCCCGCCGCCGAAGATGGTGCCGCCCTTCCAGTTCAGGTTGCCGATCAACGTGTTCAGCGTCACCACGCCGAAGGCGTTGTAGAAGCCGTTGCCGGCCATCATGCCGCCGTGGGTGTTGGCGGCCGCCTTCTTGCCGTGGCTGGTGAATTCCCGCGCCAGACCGGCGATGACGTCGGCGGGGATGCCGCAGGCGTCGGCGTAGCCGCCGAGATCGAGCCTCATCGCCTGCTCGCGCAGCAGGGTCAGGCTGGTCTTCACCGCGACGTCGCCCGCCGGGCTCGCCAGCGTTCCGCCGTGGAACAGCGTGGCCGGTCCCGTCAGCGAGTCGTGGGCCACCGGCGTGCCGGCGGGGTCGAGCACGACGAAGGCGTCCTTGGCGCCGTAGCGCTCCTTGTCATCCAGCGTCGCCCAGCCGAGGTCGGAGGCGCGCAGCATCCGCCCGTCGCGCGGGTGGCCCGCCTGCTGGATCACCAGATGGGTGGCGTTGCACCAGCCGGCCTCGCCCGCGGCCTCCGCCGCCTTGCCGTTGGGCTGGGAGAGATAGGTGGCGTCGATGCGCCCGTTCTCGAACATCCAGCGCATCATGCCCATGACCAGGGCGCCGTCGGTGCCGGGCCGGATGGGAATCCAATCGGAGCGCTCCGCCGCCGCGCGGTTGTCGGCGTTGGTCAGCACCGGGTCGACGACGACGTAGTTCAGAACGCCGTCCGTCCGCCCCTTGGCGAGCAGCATGGCCTGCCGCTTGAACGGGTTGCCGGCGTTGGACGGGGCGGTGCCGATGAACAGCACGAACTCGGCGTTCTGCAGGTCCGGCTTGGCGTGAGGCATCTTCTTGGCGTCGCCGAACACCGCCCCGGAGCCGGAGCGGTAGGCGCCGCCGCAATAGGAGCCATGGCCGACGAAGTTGATCGTCCCCAGCGCCTGATTGAAGAAGCGCCGTACGAAGGGCTCCCGCCCGTCGTTGACCGACGACAGCAGGGCCACCTGATTGACCTTCGGCCCCAACTCCGGAGCCGCCGGGTCGATGGGCGTCTTCAGGTCGCGCAGCGCCCGCAGGCCGGGCACGGGACCTTCGCCGAACAGGTCGCCGCCCTCGGCGATCTCCTCGACCAGCCGGTCGAAGGCGATGGGCTCCCAGCGGCCGGAGCCGCGCGGGCCGACCCGCTTCATCGGCGTGGCGACGCGGAAGGGCGAGGTCAGCATCTCCAGCGCCGCGTTGCCCCGGCCGCAGGCGGTCGAGCGGCCCTTCAGTCCCTTCTCGTCCAGCCGCGACAGGGATTTGAAGCTTTCCCTGATCGGCGTGCCGTAGGGCAGGAAGGGATCGGTGGACAGCGGGCTGTAGGGGTTGCCGGCGACGCGCAGCACCGTGTTCTTCTCCACATCCACCCGGACGCGGACGCCGCACAGGGTGGTGCAGCCGAGGCAGGCGACGTTGGCGACGATCTGGCCCGGCGTCGGGGTGAGGTCGCCGGTCGCCGGGTCGACGCGGAATTCCGGGGCCGGGGCGTTGCCGGAGATGGCGTGGTCGGGCTTGTCCCCGGCCCAGGCGCCCTTCACGAGCTTGCGCCCGGTGTCGGAGAAGCCGCCCGCGAAGGCGGCGAGCGCGCCGCCCGCGGCGCTGGTCTTCAGGAGGAGACGACGGGAAATCGACATGATGGTTGCTCCGTTCACTCGGCGGCCACGGTTCCGGCGGGCGCCTGGGGGGCGCGGGCCGGACCGGGCGCCGGGCGGCGCGGGGAAGGCAGGATGGCGGTGAGGGCGATCAGCAGGAACAGCCAGAGTCCGGCGGTTCCGACGATCCCCAGCAGCCCCTCCGGACCGGCGGCCAGCGCGTAGTCGTAGAAGCCGGCGCCGGTCTTCGGCACGGTCTGGCCGCCGATGAACACGGTCCAGCGGAACATCCAGGCGCCGTGCAGGGCGATCAGTCCGGTCACCAGCCCCGTCCCGGCGGGCTTGGCGACGGCGATGGCGAAGGGCAGCGCGGTGGCGGCGACAGCCCAGATGGCGGTGACGCGCCACGCCTCCGACCCGGCGACGCTGCCCAGCGCCTCCGCGTGCGTGGCGTCCAGCCTGAACAGGCCCAGCGCCAGCCACAGCCCGCCGATCAGCATGACCCCGCCCAGGAAGCCGGCGAGCAGCCGGTTCGCTTGCACCTCCACCGCGCGGTCGTTGCCGGCGGCGAAGCGGTTCAGCACCAGCACCAGACCGGCGCCGCCGGCCAGCGCGGTCATCAGGAACTGCACGGGCAGGAAGGGCGTGTGCCACAGCGGGCGCGCCTTGACCACCGCGACCTCCGCCCCGGTGTAGAGGGCGACCAGCAGCGCGCCGGCCAGGGCGAACAGGCCGGCGGCGCGGATCAGCGCGTCGTTGCGCCCGCCGCCCAGCGACGTCAGCCGGTAGAGCGCGGCGAGGCGGCTGTCCACCCGGCCATGCGCCTGCAACTCCTCGCGGAAGCAGACCCAGCCATAGACCAGCAGTCCCGTGACATAGAGGGGGATGAAGATCGACCCCCACCACATCCACGACGTCGGACGCAGCACGACGTAGAAGTGCCAGAAGCGGCCGGGCTGGTGGAGGTCCGACAGCAGCGCCACCGGGGCGGCCAGCCCGCAGGTCAGCGCCACCAGCAGGGCGGTGCGGCCAAGCGCGCGCCAGTTCTCCCGGGCGAAGGCGTAGCCGGGCAGGCTGAGCAGCATGCCGCCGACCGACAGGCCGATCAGGAAGAAATACTGCACGGCCCAGGGAAGCCACGCGACCTCGCGGGTCACGTTGATGACCTCGACGATGTGGTTGTCCATCACGCGTGCTCCTTTCGGGCGTGGGTCTTGCTGCTGGGCCGCCAGAGCGTCGGCGTGCCGTCGACCTTCCCTTGGAAGCGGGGATCGAGGCCGAGGTAGAAGACGCGCGGCTGGGTCCCCTGCTCCGGCTTCAGCACCTTGGGGTTCTCCTCGCGGACCAGGGTGGCGACGGCGCTGTCCGGGTCGTTCAGGTCACCGAAGATGCGGGCCCCGCCGACGCAGGTCTCCACGCAGGCGGGCAGCAGCCCGGCCTCCACGCGGTGGACGCAGAAGGTGCATTTGTCGGCGGTCTGGGTTTCGTGGTTGATGAAGCGCGCGTCGTAGGGGCAGGCCTGGACGCAATAGGCGCAGCCGACGCAGACGGTGTTGTCCACAACGACGATGCCGTCCCGGCGCTGGAAGGTCGCGCCGGTCGGACAGACGGGGATGCAGGGCGGGTCCTCGCAATGGTTGCACAGGCGCGGCAGCATGTAGCTGCCGGCCTTGCCCTGCTCCGTCACCTCGTAGGTGGAGACGATGGTGCGGAAGCTGTTCTCCGGGACATCGTTCTCCATGATGCAGGCGACTGTGCAGGCTTGGCAGCCCACGCATTTGCGCGCGTCCACCACCATCGCCCAACGGTGCGCCGGGTCGCCCTCCCGGCGGAGCGACGCACCGCTGGGCGCGGCGGCGGCGGGCATCGCTCCCACCGTCGCGGCGCCTATGGTCGCGGCGCCCGCGCCGAGGCAGAAGTTGCGCCTTGATCGGTCCATGGCTGGCCTCTTCGCACCTGAATCCTTAGGCCGCGACGAACCGCGACCCTACGGTGCGAAGGGTATCGCCCCCCTGCCCCCACTCCCATTGGGGGCATCCCTACACTTCTTAGGGTAAACCCCAGTGACGACGTGCCGCAGGGGCTGGTCGGTCAAGACAATCGCGTTTGACCTTCATAGCCCTCTCCCCTCTGGGGAGAGGGTGGCCCGGAGGGCCGGTGAGGGGGATGTGCGTGGCGATACGTCCGGCACAAGCGCAACCCCCTCACCCTAACAGGACGCGGAAAAAGGTCTGTTGCCTGCCGGCCTGTCGTGATTCTCTACGGTCGTGGAGAATGCAGCCAGCGAGGGGGCGATGCGGGGCTCGGA
>NZ_JBHSLC010000065.1:0-2197 GCF_042657465.1 Azospirillum himalayense
TGTCGGGCGTCTTGGCAAACTAGACCCTTAACGACAAGAGGAACTGGACCTCCTTCTGTAGAGGGAGGCCAGCATGTCGGTTGTTGAAGAGAGCGTTTTGCCGCGGGGGAATGATCCGCGGAGAGACGTGATGAGGACGCCGGAAGAGGTTGCGGCCATGCTTCGGCTCCATGCCTTGGGCTGGGGTGTCCGGCGCATCGCCACGGAACTCGAGTGCAGTCACATGACGGTGCGGCGCTACCTGGAGGCGGGCGGCTGGACGCCGGTGAAGGTCCCGCCTCGGTCCAAGACGCTGGATGGGCTGGAGAGCTGGCTGGCCGAACGCTTCCGGCGCCATCGCGGCAACGCCGATGTCGTGCGCCAGGACCTCCAGCACGAGCACGGCCTGCGCGTCGGCCTGCGCACCGTCGAACGCGCCGTGGCACCGTGGCGGCGCGAGCTGGAGGCCGAGGCCCGGGCCACGGTCCGCTTCGAGACGCCGCCGGGCCATCAGCTGCAGATCGACTTCGGCGAGTTGCGCACCGCCGTCGGCGGCGAACCACGGGGCAAAATCTATCTGTTCGTCGCCACGCTGGGGCACTCGCGCCGGCTCTACGTCCAGCCCTTTCGCCATGAACGGCAGTCGGCCTGGCTCGATGGCCTGGAGGGCGCCTTCCGGCATTTCGGCGGCCTGCCTCAGGAGGTCCTGCTGGACAACGCCAAGGCGCTGGTCACGCATCACGATCCGGAAACCCGCGAAGTGCTCTTCAACGAGCGGTTCCATGCCTTTGCCCGCTACTGGGGCTTTCGGCCGCGGGCCTGCGCACCGTATCGGGCTCGCACCAAGGGCAAGGACGAGCGCGGCGTCGGCTATGTGAAGCGCAACGCTATCGCCGGTCACAGCTTCGTCGGCTGGGCGGCGCTGGAGGCACATCTGGCGTGGTGGATGCGCGAGGTCGCCGACGTGCGCGTGCACGGCACCACCGGCGAGCCGCCTGTCGAGCGGTTCCTCCGCGATGAGGCGCATGCCTTGCGTCCACTGGAGGGGCGGCCGCCATTCCGGCAAATCCGCGAGCTGACCCGGCAAGTCCACGCCGATGGCTTTGTGGACGTGGATACCAACCGCTACAGCGTGCCGTGGCGCCTGATCGGCACGGCGGTGACGGTGCGGATCAGCGACGGTCAGGTTCATGTCTTCCAGGCCGGGGTGGAGGTGGCCCGGCATGCCGAGCGGCATGGCCGCCGCGAACGGGTGATCGATGCCGATCACCGCGTTGGCCTGCTCGGCGCATCCAAGCCGCCCCCGGCGCCGTCGTCGGCCGAGTTGCTGCGACCGCTGAGCGAGTACGAGCAACTGATCGGGGGAGGCTGGTGATGGACGCCGACCATCTGCCCGAGATGCTGGCGCGCCTGAAGCTGACGGCGCTGCGCGACCGCCTCGACACGCTGCTCGACGAGGCCGCCCGGCGCGAGCTGAGCCTGCGCGAGACCCTGGCCCTGCTGTGCGAGGCGGAAGTGGCACACCGGGAGGAGCGGCGCATCCAAATGGGCCTGGGCATCGCCAAGTTTCCCTTCGTGCGCACGCTGGAGGGCTTCGACTTCGACGCCCAGCCGTCGCTCGATCCCAAGCAAATCCGGGACTTGGCGGCATGCCGCTGGGTGGCCAACGGCGACGCCCTGCTGCTGCTCGGGCCGCCGGGGGTGGGGAAATCGCACTTGGCCGTGGCGCTCGGCCGCGAGGCGGTGCGGCACGGCTACTCGGTGCTGTTCGTGCAGGCGACCGAGCTGATCACCGCGCTCGCCCGGGCGCACGTCGAGGGGCGGCTGGAGGACAAGCTGGCCCACTACGCCAAAGCCAAGCTGCTGATCGTTGATGAAATCGGCTACCTGCCGTTCGAGCCCAACGCCGCACACCTGTTCTTCCAGCTGGTGTCGCGCCGTTATGAACGCGGCTCGATGCTGGTGACCAGCAACCGTTCGGTCAGCGAATGGGGAACCGTGTTTGGCGATCCGGTGGTGGCCACCGCCATTCTCGACCGGCTGCTTCACCACAGCCACGTCATCACCATCCGCGGCGACAGCTACCGGCTGCGGGAGAAGCGGCGGGCCGGCCTGCTCAAGACGAATCCGGCCCCGGCGGTCACCGAGAACACGCTATGACGTTCGAGGGTCCAGTTCCTCGTGTCGTCCCCGGTCCAGTTCCTGAAGTCGTTTGACA
>NZ_JBHSLC010000066.1:0-917 GCF_042657465.1 Azospirillum himalayense
GGCATCACCGGCGGCACCGTGGCCGTCGCGCCCGCCTCGGCCGGCGCCACCCAGAAGGTCTCCACCCAGTCCCCGGCGATCGGCCAGACCGTCTGCATCGTGGCCAACGGCCTGTACCCGAACCGTCCCTAACGGGTCGCGGTCACCGACGCCGCCCCCTTCCCAACGCCGAGGACACATCATGCGCAAGACTCTTCTCTCCGCCGCCTTTGCGATGGCTGGCGGCATGGCTTTGTTCAGCACCCCCGCCGCCGCCTGCAACGTGGAGCCGTACATCGGCACCATCTGCACCTATGCGTTCGACTGGTGCCCGCAGGGCTATGTCGTGGCCGATGGCCGGACACTGACGGTGCGCGATAACCAAGCGCTGTTCGCCCTGATCGGCTACCGCTACGGCGGCAACAACGCGGATCTCTTCGGCATCCCCGATCTGCGCGGCCGCGCCGCCATCGGCACCGGGACCGGACCCGGCCTGACGAACATCGCCATCGGCGCCAAGGTCGGCCAGCAGGAGCTTCTGCTGTCGGCGGCCCAGGTCCCGCTGCAGCCGCACACCCACACCGCCACCTTCACCGGCACGGGCGGCGGCTCGGGCGGCTCGACCACCGTTCCCTTCACCGGCACGGTCAGCGTTCCCATCACCAACGGCGGCACCCCGGTGTCGGCCCCGACCTCGGGCACCGTCTATCTCGGCGACGCCTCGATCGATGACGGCGGCGCCGGCATCATCCTGAAGGGGCCGTACAACACCAGCGGCCCGGGCACGGGCGCCAAGGTCGCCGGCACGGCCAGCGGCTCCATCACAGTGCCCAACACCGGCATCACCGGCGGCACCGTGGCCGTCGCGCCCGCCTCGGCCGGCGCCACCCAGAAGGTCTCCACCCAGTCCCCGGCGATCGGCCAGACCGTCTGCATCG
>NZ_JBHSLC010000067.1:0-1100 GCF_042657465.1 Azospirillum himalayense
GGCACGATCGGCCACGTCGACCACGGCAAGACGTCGCTGACGGCGGCGATCACGAAGGTGCTGGCCGAGAGCGGCGGCGCGACCTTCACCGCCTACGACCAGATCGACAAGGCGCCGGAAGAGAAGGCGCGCGGCATCACGATCTCGACGGCGCACGTCGAGTACGAGACGACCAACCGCCACTACGCCCACGTCGATTGCCCGGGCCACGCCGACTACGTGAAGAACATGATCACGGGCGCCGCGCAGATGGACGGCGCGATCCTGGTCGTGTCGGCCGCCGACGGCCCGATGCCGCAGACCCGCGAGCACATCCTGCTGGCCCGCCAGGTCGGCGTGCCGGCGCTGGTGGTGTTCATGAACAAGGTCGACATGGTCGACGATCCGGAGCTGCTCGAGCTGGTCGAGATGGAGGTGCGCGAGCTGCTGTCCTCCTACCAGTTCCCGGGCGACGACATTCCGATCGTCAAGGGCTCGGCGCTGTGCGCGCTGGAGGACCGTTCGCCGGAGATCGGCCGTGACGCGATCCTCAAGCTGATGGCCGAGGTCGACCAGTACATCCCGCAGCCGGAGCGTCCGAAGGACCGTCCGTTCCTGATGCCGATCGAGGACGTGTTCTCGATCTCGGGCCGCGGCACCGTGGTGACCGGCCGCGTCGAGCGCGGCATCGTCAAGGTCGGCGAGGAAGTCGAGATCGTCGGTCTGAAGACCACGGTCAAGACGACGGTGACCGGCGTGGAGATGTTCCGCAAGCTGCTCGACTCGGGTGAGGCGGGCGACAACATCGGCGCGCTGCTGCGCGGCACGAAGCGTGAGGACGTCGAGCGCGGCCAGGTTCTGGCCAAGCCGGGCAGCATCACGCCGCACACCACCTTCAAGGCCGAGGCCTACATCCTGACGAAGGAAGAGGGTGGCCGTCACACGCCGTTCTTCACCAACTACCGTCCGCAGTTCTACTTCCGCACGACCGACGTGACGGGCATGGTGAAGCTGCCGGAAGGCACCGAGATGGTGATGCCGGGCGACAACATCTCCATGGAAGTCGAGCTGATCGCTCCGATCGCCATGGACGAGGGCCTGCGCTTCGCCATCCGCGAGGG
>NZ_JBHSLC010000068.1:0-4881 GCF_042657465.1 Azospirillum himalayense
CACTTTGTACGGCATCGGAGGCTCGGCTTCAGCGGGGCCGCTCTCCTACCCCGCTATCCTGCCGCAGCCAACCTCTCGCCGATTTATGCGCCAAGGTCCGTTTGATGGCTTCCATCAAACGCCCTCGGTTCTAACCCGACAGCACATGGCTGCGCCATGTGCGAAAGGAGCATACGGCCAGCCGATCATGGAACTGTTCATGCGTCGGCCGTATGAGACGCAGACGGATCCTGAACAGCCCTTGAGAGGAGACAACCATGACCGAAGACGACGACCATCTCTGTCGCAAGGCCGTCAGCGGCAGCAAGAGCCGGCCGAACGATCGGGACGGCGGTGATCACATCCGTCAGGCGCAGGAATGGCACGGCGGGTCGAAGGGCCGCAAGGGGCCGATCGCGCCCGAGGACAAGCGGAACCCGAACACCAGCGTCAAGAGCTGATCGTCGACCGTTCGCCCAGCCCTTCAGATGCCGGGCCCTTCAGATAGCGGTGATGATCCGGAGGTTTCCGGTCCGCTTGAGTACGGAAACCGCAACCTGCGCGCCGTGCCGGCAGAACGACACGTCCGCGCAGGCCGGGCCGAGCGACACGCCACTCAACTGCACGGCATCAAGGAACAACGGCAGACGCGGGTTGTCGAAGCGGATTTCCCCGCCTGCAGGATCGAACGCGATGCCGAGCGACGCCTGCAGCAGGGCGAACAGCGTAGCGCTGGCCCAGGCCTGCGGCGCACAGGCGACGGGATAGAGGGTCGGGCCCTTGCCCGGCCGCCGCGAAAAGCCGCAGAACAGTTCCGGCAGCCGGCGCAGTTCCATGTACAGGCTCGCGTCGAACAGGCCGCCGAACAGGCGCAGGACCGGTTCCTTAAACCCATAGCGCGCCAATCCCAGCGCGATCAGCCCGTTGTCGTGCGGCCAGATGGAGCCATTGTGGTAGGACATGGGGTTGTAGCGGCTCTCGCCCTGGGGAATGGTGCGGATCCCCCAGCCGGAAAAGGAATCGCCGCTCATCAGGGTGGCCACAACCTGCGCTGCTTTGTGCGGGTCGGCGATGCCGCTGAACAGCGTGTGCCCGGCGTTGGAACTGCGGACCCGGCATGGGCGCTTTTGCCCGTCCAGCGCGAGCGCGTAGGTGCCGATGTCGTCGCACCAGAAGGCTTGGTTGAAGGCGAAGGCCAGTTCGGCCGCCTGATCGTCGAGGGCATCCGCCCTCGGGCCCATGTCCATCGCCCGCGCCAACCGCGCGGCCGCCCGCTTGGCGGCGTAAACGTAGCCCTGCACCTCGCACAGCGCGATCGGGGCTTGCGCCAGCGTGCTGTCGGCGTGGAAGATCGAATCGTGGCTGTCCTTCCATCCCTGGTTGGCGAGCCCTTCTTCCGTCCTGCGGCCGTATTCGACGAAGCCGTCGCCGTCGCGGTCGCCGTAGGCGTCGATCCAGGTCACCGCCGCCTCGATGTGCGGCCACAGCGCGCGGATCGTCGGCAAATCCAAGGTGCGCTCGAAATAGGCGCCGGCCAGCATCACGAACAGCGGCGTGGAATCGACGCCGCCGTAATATAGGCCGAAGGGCACCTCGCGCAGGTTGGCCATCTCGCCGCCGCGGGTTTCATGCAGAATCTTGCCGGGCTCGGCATCGCGAAGGGGATCCTCGGCGGTCGCCTGCCGCGCGGCGAGCGCCATGAGCACGCCACGGGCAACCGTCGGATCGGCCCACAGCATCATGTGGGCGGTGATGATGGCGTCGCGCCCGAACATGGTGCTGAACCATGGGATGCCGGCGTAAGGGTAGGGACCCTCGTCGGTGTCGGTCATCAGCATGGCGAGGTCGGCCTGGGCGCGTTCCAGCGCCTCGTTGAGCAAGGCGTTGGCCGTCGTGACCGAGGCGGTCCGCCGCTTTGCCACTCGCACCGCCCGGCGCGCCTGGCGTAGGCGGAAGAAATAGCGTTCGCCGCTGAAGGCGTGCGCCGGCTGCGCCGCACAGGTGACCGCCATCAGCACCACGTTGCGTTGCCCCGGCGCCAACGCGATGCGGAAGCGTGCGGCGGTGCCGGTCAGAAATTCCGGTTCCGGGTCGAACCGCACGGTGGTGACCCGCGTTTCGTTGTCCAGTCCATCATAGGCCAGTACCACGCGCCCCGCACCGACGACGGGCTGGTGGCTTCTGCCGCGCTTCGCGCGCCGCTGCCCTCGCGCTTCGAACAGGTCGGCGAAGTCGGCGGCAAAGCGGATCTCCACGGTCATCTCGTGCGCTTTGGTGTCGAAGTTCCGGAAGGCGAAGCGCTCGTAGCTGTGGCCCATCCACAGAAACTTGCTGCGCAGCAGGTGGATGCTGTCGCGGGATAGGTCGATTTGACGCCCGTCGAAGCGGTCGGGGTTGGTAAGGTCGACGGACATGAGCACATTCTCGTCATCGACCGTGGAACTCAGCAGAAGCGGGCGCTTGCCGTCGATAAGCACTTCTAACCGCGAGAGGTAGCGCGTGTCGCGGTGAAAGAGGCCCTGCGGGCTGCGGTCGGAGCGCAGAACGTCTCCGTAGTGATCGAACACCGCAAAGCTGTCGCCGTGCTTGAGGGTGCGCGGTTCCAGTTCCGCCAGCGAGGTCGTGGCCGGAATGTAGAATTCGGGCACAGGGTCGGCTTCGTCGTTCGAAATCCGATCGTCCATGGCGGTGCTCCCGTCTCAAGGCCGCGTATAGGGTGGGCCGATGGAGGTCAGGGCGGAGCTTCGGGCGCGATCCCTTCGGGACCGCGGCCACGCCCATGATGGTAGGCCTCCGTCACGCGGCATCGACCTCGACCAAAGGTTCATGACCGTCGAGCAAGCGGTAGTAGAGGGTAATGTAATCCGCGGCCATGCGGGCGGCGGTGAAGCGCGTCTCGAAGCGGCGGCGGACGCCGCGCCGGTCGATTTCGCCCAGGCGTCGCACGGCGCCGACCGCGGCGTCGATGCCATCGGCAATGAAGCCCGTGACGCCGTCCTCGATCACCTCCGGCACCGATCCGCAGGGGTACGCGATCACCGGAGTCCCGGTCGCTATCGCTTCGATCATCACCAGCCCGAACGGTTCGGGCCAATCGATCGGAAACAGCAACGCCGCCGCGTTGCCAAGGAAGGCGCTCTTCCGGTCTTCGCCGATCTCGCCGATGAAGTCGACGAGCGGATGATCCAGCAGCGGCTCGATGGTGTCCCGGAAATACTGACTGTCGGCCTTGTCCACCTTTGCGGCGATTTTCAGAGGCAGGCCGGCGCGCTTGGCGATTTCGATGGCGTGGTCTGGTTGCTTTTCGGCGGCGATGCGGCCAAGGAAGGCCAGATAGCCGCCCGGTGCGAACCGGGGGCGGAGCAGATCGGCGGGAATGCCGTGGTGCACCGTTCGGAGCCAGCGCACCGGTGGCATTGGTACGCGCTGGTGATCGGAGATGGACACCAGCGGCATGCCGTCGAACTCCCTGTAGAACGGCTGCAGGTCCGGCAAGTCGAGCCGACCGTGCAGCGTCGTAACCGTGCGGCCGGCGCGATCCCGGAACATGGGCATGTGCAGGTAGTCGGTGTGGAAGTGGATCAGGTCGAACGCGTCGCGTTGCTGGCGAACATGCTCCAGCATCAGGAGGTGATGGATGATCGGGTCCCGGACGGCGGAGTCGAGCCGCGTGGCCTGTCGGCAGCAGGGGGACAGGCGCGCCGTAGTGCGCGAGTCCGCCGACGCGAACAGCGTCACGTCGTGCCCCTGCCGGACCAGTTCTTCGGTCAGATAGGAAACCATCCGCTCCGTTCCGCCGTACAGCCGCGGGGGCACCGCTTCGTAAAGGGGTGCGACCTGGGCGATGCGCAAGCCGGAGCTGCTGATTTTGATCGTGCGCATGGGGGAGCCCTTTCTTTGCACCCTCAACAGGGAAGCGCAGTCCTGTGACCCAGGGAGCATTCCCTAGGATGATACCGAAGGCGGGTGATCCCGGACGGCGTGGCGGCGGAGCAACGGCGACCAGGCGCAGGCCTCAGTGTCGCGGTTTTCAGCCGCATGCTCGATCTTGGGCGCCCGAACTCCGTCCGCGTCGTCTGAGCAAGGCGGGGCTGGGGCGAGCCCTTGCACGTCTCGCCTCCCTGCAACACGCCGGCGTCTGTATGAGCCTACCCGGCGAGCAACTCGCGAATTGTGGTCAACCGAGTTCGCGGCAGCCGGATCGTTACGGTTGTGCCGACGTCCGGCTGGCTGTCGACATCCAAGGAACCCCCATGCTGTTCGGCCAGAGACTTTGCGATATGCAGCCCTAATCCAGTTCCGGCATACCGTCGCGAGTGTGCATCATTGAATTGCGTAAAGGGCATCCCGACTTCCGACATCCGCTCGGCCGGGATCCCGATACCGGTGTCAGCGACGATGATGTCGAGAGAGTCCTTACCCACCGCAACGGTAACGGCAATTTGCCCGTTCTCCGGCGTAAACTTGAAGGCGTTGCTCAGCAGGTTGATCAACACCTGCTTGAGCCGACGTGGATCGGCCAACAGGTCGCTGAACCCAATGATGGCGTTGAGCGGCGTGCGAAGCTCATGGCTCATCGCGGCCAGAAAAGCCGACTTGGCACGACTGGCGCGCTGAGCCGTGTCGCGAGCCGCCCGCAGCGTCTGCTCGACTTGCCTCTGCTCGGTGATGTCCTGGCAAATGCCGAGCACGTCGGACACGTCGCCAGTCTCGGTCAGTCGGCACTGCCCCTCAAACCAGATGTGTCGGTTTTCGCCACACGTTTGAATGATGCGACACCGGAAGTCGCAAGAGGACCGATCCGGACCTTGGCGCATAAATCGGCGAGAGGTTGGCTGCGGCAGGATAGCGGGGTAGGAGAGCGGCCCCGCTGAAGCCGAGCCTCCGATGCCGTACAAAGTG
>NZ_JBHSLC010000069.1:0-3439 GCF_042657465.1 Azospirillum himalayense
TCCATCATCGGGGCTATGCTCAGCGGGATCGCTTGTGATATCAACTGCCTAGGCTCCATTGCGCCGGTCATCCCGGCTTTCCTCGCTCTCGTATTGACCAACATTTTCCGCCATTTTCCAACATTCCGTTGACGCTCTGCCAACAATGTTGTCACCTCGCGCCCATGTTGTCAGGAAATGTTGTCAGGGGGCGGTGGCGGCATGGGAGCGATCATAGAGCGCACAAGGAAGGGTGGGGGGAAGTCCTATCTTGCGCAGGTGAAGATCGTCCGAGAAGGCAAGGTTGTCCACCGCGAAAATAGGACGTTCGAGCGGCGGCAGGCCGCAGCGGCGTGGCTGGAAAAGCGGGAGTCCGAGCTTCGGTCGCCCGGCGGCCTGGAGCGGGCCAAGTCCGACGATCCCACGCTCGCCATGGTGATCCGGCAGTACATCACGGAGTCGACCAAGGCGCTTGGTCGGACGAAGGCGCAAGTCCTGCGCACGATCCAAGGCTACGCCATCGCGGACAAAGCCATATCGACCATCACCAGCGCCGATCTGGTGGCGATGCTGCGCGCGGACCTCAAGGACGTGACGCCGGCCACCAGGGGGAACTACCTCGCTCACCTATCATCGATCTTCGCCGTTGCCCGGCCTGCCTGGGGCTATGCGGTGGATCACCAGACCATCAAGGACGCGGCGGCGAGCGCAAAGCGCCTTGGTCTGATCGGAAAGCCGCAGAGCCGGGAGCGGCGTCCGTCGCTGGACGAGCTGGACCTGATCCTCAGCTACTTCAAGGACCGGGAGCGCCGCCGGCCCTACATGGTCCCGATGACGCGGATCATCCTGTTCTCTCTGTTCTCTGCCCGCCGGCAGGAGGAGATCGTCCGCATCCGCTGGCCCGATCTAGACGAGGCCAACAAGCGGGTGCTGGTCCGTGACATGAAAAATCCCGGCGAGAAGGCCGGGAACAACGTGTGGTGCGATCTTCCCGAACCGGCGCTCAAGATCATCCTTGGCATGCCAAAGCCGAAGGAGGGCGCAGCGGATGACCGGATCTTCCCCTATACCACCGACGCCGTAAGCGCCAACTTCGCGCGGGCCTGCAAGTGGCTCGGGATCGAAGACCTGACATTTCACGACATGCGCCACGAGGGAGCGTCACGGCTCTTTGAGATGGGCCTGAACATCCCCCACGTTGCGGCGGTGACCGGTCATCGGTCGTGGTCAAGTTTGAAGCGGTACACGCACATCAGAAGCTCAGGTGACAAGTACGAATGCTGGAAGTGGCTGAAGCTGGCCGATGAGCCGTACCAGCCTGGAAAGGTCAGGACGCCAAAGCCTTCCACTCCTTCTCCGCCGCGCTCTTCCGCTCGTCGATCCAAGCCGCCAGATGCTCGATAGCAACACCGCGCGCTGTCTTCTGGCTAGTCGGGTCGATGCGGACGATGGGCAGGTTGATCTTGCCGGACAAGACGCGCTCCATGAGCCGCTGTTCCGAAAGATGCGGGAAGTAGTCTTTGCGCACCCTTTCCAAAGGAATGATCGCAAGGCCGTCGTACTGCGCCGCGAGAAGAAGCTGAGTGTTCATTTCGTCAATGCCCCCGTTGCGTGCCCATTATACTCGAAAGCTATCAGTCAGTCTTCCGCCATCGCGTCACGTCCTCTTCCCCGCCAGCGTTTCCGAGACGCGCCCGATGGTGGTTCCGCAGGCCTCCGCTATCTCGTGATAGCTCTCGTTCGGGTGTGCGGCGTGATACGAGATGATGTCGGCTGCGGCTCCGCCTCCTCTCCGTCTCGGTGGCGTCCGCTGTACCGGCTGTCGTCGATGAAGCTCTCTCTTCCACTCGCGGATCGACCGGGCGATTTCGGCGTTCGTCAGCGCGCCGGCCTCCACTTGGTCGGCGACCGTGTCCATGACGCCGCGAAGTTCTGGAATGCGCATCCTACTCCCCTCCCTGCGCTGCGCCGACCATGACGCACAGGCCAAGCCCGCAGCGCCGCAGCGCGTTGTTGGCGACGTCCCCGGCGCCGAGAAGGACGATGCCGGTTCCGGGCGAACTGCCGACCGAGCCATCCGGCCGGATGAACTTCGTCTTGCCCCGCGGGAACAGCATCGTGTCAGCCTTCACCGCCCATTCGTGGAACCAGCCGGCGCTGGTGCGGGCTGCAACGAGCGCGATGCCGTTGCCGTGCTCCAGGAACTTCTTGAGCCACGGCACATGTCCGTTGCGGCCTCCGAAAGGCGGGTTCATCCACACGAGGCCGTGCCAGGGCCGGGAAAGCCCGTCATCGGCTTGAGTGTAGACCCGGCGGGCCGGGACCCAATGCTCGGGTCCAGGTCGAACGTCAGCCCCAGCGCGGCGAAGATTTCCGGCGGCGTGTACCAGTCGTCGGACTGGCCGATGCAGGGCTCGTGCTCAGCCACGGTCGCCTCCCTGCGCTTCCCGGTGATGTGAGAGGGCGGCGCTGACCGGGTCAGCAAGCCATCCCCCGATGCGCTCCGCCGGCTCCGCGGGGATGACGAAATCGCAGTCGCCGCACGCGCAGAACTCGGCGCCTTGGCAATGGCGGCAGACCTTAGCGTATCGGATGCCCGACCAGCCGTCCGCGGGGAGCGCGCGGAACGTCACGGCAAGGTAGCGGTCCCCGGCGCTGATGGCGTGTCCGCAGAGATAGCAGTGGTGGTCCTGCCGGGCGACGTGATGCTCCTGCTTGATCGGCTTAGCCATTGCTCACCTCCGTCTCGGTGGTCAGGAGGCCTGGCCGATAGGCGTCCATCTGGTCGGCGAGTTTGCGGGCCTCGGCGGTCTTCGCCGATGGGCCACGCCGCAGCGCTCGCGAGTCTGCCCAATAACGGACTGCCCCTGCGGCGTCTTCATCCCGCCCCAGCAGCACGAAGAACGGCTCCCCGTCCTTCAGCTTCTCCAGGCACGGGTTCCAGGGTGCCAGGATGCGGCGGTCCTGCGACGGCTGGGCGGGAGACAGGGCGGCCACCAACTCGCTGTGGCAGTTTCGGCGGGCGGCATCCATGACTTCATCGGGGAGTGAGCCGGTTGCGCCATCGGCGATCCACCGCTTGAGGCCGGTCGCGATGAACGCGTGATACCCGTCCGCAGAAATTCCCCACTGCGCGGCGAGGCGCAGCACGGCGCGCATTCCGGCCTCTCGCGCCTGGGATGCTGAGAGGGCGGCCTTCGTGTCGGCAAGCTCCTTGTGCAGCGCCCGTGCCGCCGGGATGAAGTCGCGCTGTTCGCCGTTCGGGTTGATGGCCTTGTCCATCGCTTCGGATGCGCGCAGCCGCCCTTCCAGCCCCGTGCGGATCGTCTCCTTCAGCGTCTCGACCTCGCCGGCCAGGAAGTCCCGCTCGGCCTCCGCCTGGGTGGCGCGGGCCTCGGCGGCTCGCTGTGCTTCCTCCATCTCCTCCTTTTCGTGGTCATCGATGATGGATGAGCCAAGA
>NZ_JBHSLC010000070.1:0-1539 GCF_042657465.1 Azospirillum himalayense
ACACGTCCTTGCCGCTGCCGCCGGTCAGCGTGTCGTTGCCGGCTCCGCCGACGATCTTGTCGTCGCCGCTGTAGCCCTCCAGCACATCGTCGCCCGCGCCGCCGACCAGCGTGTCGTTGCCGGCTCCGCCATACAGATGGTCGTACCCGCTGCCGCCGATGAGGTTGAGCTTTTCGAAGTTGCGGTAGACCACGCGCATGCCGTTGGAGCCGGACACCGTGGTCTGCGCCGCGCCGATCGGGGTGTTGATGGATCCACCGTCGGCGGCCGCCCAGTTGAACCAGGTGCTGCCCGTGTTGGCCGACATATCGAGGATCAGCGTGTCGGTTCCGGTGCCGCCGTCCAGTGTGTCGTTGCCGCCGACCACACGCACTTCATCGTCGCCGTCGCCGGTGGCGATGCTGTCATTGCCGCCCAGGCTGTTGAGAATGCGGTCATTGCCGCTGCCGGTGGTGAGCCACAGATTCTCGACGTTCCGGGCGGTGATGCGCCCGGCGATGGAAATCGTCGTGCTGGCTGAATTCTCGATGACCAGACCGGTGGTCATCGTGCTGAGGTCGAAGATCAGCGTGTCGCTGCCCTCGCCGCCGTCGATGGTGTCGTTGCCCGATCCGGCGGACAGGATGTCGTTGCCGGCGCCACCGAACAGGCTGTCGTTGCCGTCGCCGCCCAGCAGCGTGTCGTTGCCTTCACCACCCAGCAGCGTGTCGTGTCCGGCTCCGCCATCCAGGCTGTCGTCGCCGAAATCACCGTCCAAGCTGTCGTTGCCGTCGCCGCCCAGCAGCGTGTCGTTGCCGGTGCCGCCCCACAGGCTGTCGTCGCCGCCAAGGCCGAACAGCCGATCGCTGCCGCCATTGCCGATCAGCCAGTCGGCTCCGATCGCGCCGTACAGAACGTCCCAACCGCTGCCGCCGGTGATCGTCACCTGCTCGAAGCCGGCGTAGTCGATCTGGACGCTCTGATAGGTCGGGGTGTAGCCGGTGATCCGGATCCGGACCGCCTGCGCCGGGTCTGCCGTGGTCGTCTGCCCATCGGCGAGAAGAAGTTCGGTGTTGGTGGCCGTCGTGGTGGAGTAGTCGATGATCAGCCGGTCGGTGCCGGCCCCGCCGTTCACCAAGTCGACGCCCAGTCCCAGCGACAGCGTGTCGTTGCCGGCGCCGGCATCGATGGTGTCGTTGCCCGAGCCCAGGTTGGTGATGACGTCGTTGCCGGCACCCATGGTGAGCACCAGATCCTCGACGCCGGTGACCCGCAGCCGGTTCGCCACCGTCCAGGGATTGGCCGAGGTCGGCGCGTTCTCGATGCGCTGGTCTCCAGTGACCGACGACAGATCGGCGACCAGCCGGTCGTTGCCGGCGCCGCCGTCGACGGTGTCGCTGCCGGTCCCGACGATGATCAGGTCGTTGCCGGCGCCGCCGACCAGCACGTCGTTGCCCGCGCCGCCGTCCAGCGTGTCGTTGCCGTCGCCGCCGTCCAGGCTGTCGTTGCCCGCCCCGCCCCACAGGGAGTCGGCGCCGCCGTTGCCGACGAGCGTGTCGG
>NZ_JBHSLC010000071.1:0-5346 GCF_042657465.1 Azospirillum himalayense
CAAGCTGGGACGAGAACGCCCCGTCCTTCCACGACTATCTCGGCGACATGCGCCTGTACCTGGATGCCGCACTCGACCACCGCGACGGCACGGAGGGCGGGTCGGAGGTCATCGGCGGCGTCCAGAAATGGCGCGTCAAGTGCAACTGGAAGTTCGCCGCCGAGAACTTCATCGGCGACCATTACCACAACATCAGCCACCGCTCCGTCGACCTCGTCGGCATCGGGCCGAGCGGCGGGCGCGGCCGGCGCGACAAGGACACGGCCGGGCCGTACCAGAATGTCATCATCGGCTTTCCGGAACTCGGCCACGGGGCGAACGGCCATCTCCCGCGCTTCGAGGAAGCGCCCTATTTCCCGACCTGGCAGAAATACCCCGAGGTCCAGGAGTATTTCCGGGAGGTTTACGAGGCGCGCAAAAAGCGCCTGGGCGACCAATTCCGCGTGCAAACCGGCACCGGCACGATCTTCCCGAACATGTCCTTCCACGGCCAGCAGCCGCGCACGCTCGCCATCTTCCACCCGGTCGGCCCGACGGAAATGGAAATGTGGCGCTTCTACCTGGTGGACAAGGACGCGCCGCAGGCGGTCAAGGACGCCATCCGCCATTACGCCCTGCGCTACTCCGGCCCCGGCGGCCTGACCGAGTCCGACGACATGGAGAACTGGCTGTACGCGTCGGAGGCCAGCCGCGGCACCATCGCGCGCCGGCACCCCTACAATTACCAGATGGGCAACGGCTACGCCAAGCCGGTGGAGGGCCTCAAGGGCGCCGTCCAGGGCGGCGACACCACCGAGGAAAACGCCCGCATCCTCTACAACCGCTGGGCCCAGTTCATGGCCGGCAAGAGCTGGTCGGAGCTGATGCCGGCCCAATCCGTTTGAGGAAACCCGCCATGGACGACACCGCCCTGAAGGCGCTGCTGCTGCACCGCGAGGTCGAGGACTTCCTGCTCATGGAAGCCGACCTGCTCGACGACCGCCGCTTCGCCGACTGGCTGGCGCTGTGCACCGACGACATCCGCTACTGGATGCCGATGGCGCGCAACGTCCAGTTCAACAAGACCGCCAATGAGTACACCCGCGAGCAGATGGACACCTGCTGGATCGACGAGGGCAAGGAGACGCTGACCCAGCGCGTCAAGCAGCTCGCCACCGGCATCCATTGGGCCGAGGAGCCGCAGTCGCGCGTCTCCCACCTGATCACCAACATCCGCGTCACCGAGGTCACCCCCGACGCCGCCGGCAACCCGGCCGAGGTGCAGGTGCGCAGCCGCTTCCTGGTCTACCGCAACCGCCTGCACGACGAGGTCGACATCTATGTCGGCAAGCGCCGCGACACCCTGCGCAAGCTCGACGGCGCCTGGAAGATCGCCCGCCGCGAGATCTTCCTCGACCAGAACGTCCTCCTCGCCAAGAACATCACGACCTTCTTTTGAGGTGAGTCCATGTCTCAGGAAACCCTGGATCTGCTGACGCTCGAACCGGGCGCGCGGCTGCGCATGGCCGACGGCGCCACCGTGGAGATCGTCGAAAACCCGCGGGACGGCATGTGGGTCTTCGGCCGCTACCTGACCCACCCCACCGACGCCTCGAAGGTCAGCGACGCCGAGCACGCGATCTTCGCCCAGGACATCGTCGGCTTCGCGTCTTGACGCTGCGGCCTCCGCCGTTCGCCCCCAGGATCGTGGCGAACGGCGGAGGCCGCGCGCTCGACGCATTCAACAGGATCTGCTTGAGGGACGGCGCCCCGGTGCGGCATGGCGCCGGTGCGGCTTTGCGTCCCAACGCACCGGCCAGAACGCATCGGATCCGCAACGCCCGCCCTTCGGAACCGCGTTCCGCCCGGCCCCGGGCCCGGCGGAACGGTCAACAGGAGGCAGTGCATGATCACCATCACCGTGAACGGGCGTGCGCAGCAGGTCGACGCCGACCCGGACACCCCGCTGCTCTGGGTGCTTCGCGACCACCTGAAGCTGACGGGCACGAAGTTCGGTTGCGGGGCCGCGCAGTGCGGCGCCTGCACCGTCCACATCGACGGCGCGGCGGCGCGCAGCTGCGCCACGCCGGTGTCCTCGGTCGCGGGCACCAAAATCACGACGATCGAAGGGCTGTCGGGCGACGGCGACCACCCGCTGCAGCGAGCCTGGGTGGCGCTGGACGTGCCGCAGTGCGGCTATTGCCAGTCCGGCCAGATCATGCAGGCCGCCGCCCTGCTGGCCGACAAGCCGACGCCGTCCGACCAGGAGATCCGGGAGGCCATGTCGGGGAACATCTGCCGCTGCGGAACCTACCCCCGGATCCACGCCGCGATCCGCCAGGCCGCCAACCAAGCCGCCGACACCACGCGCAAGGGGGGCTGAGCATGACCACCGTCGATCTGTCCCGCCGCGGATTCCTGAAGGCGTCGGCCCTCGTCGGTGGCGGCTTCGCCATCGGCCTGCTCTCGCCGGAAGGCCTGTCGGCCGCGCTGGCGCAAGGCGCCGACAAGCCGCTGCCATCGCCCGACTTCTTCGTGCGCGTCGGTGCCGACGACCTCGTCACGGTCATCGTCAACAAGACGGAGATGGGCCAGGGCGTCTACACCGGCATCGCCATGCTCGTCGCCGAGGAGCTGGAGGCTGACTGGAGCAAGATCCGCGTCGAAACGGCCCCGGTGAACGAGGTCTACCGCAGCACCCGCAACAACATGCAGCTGACCAGCGGCAGCTCCAGCATGCTGTCCTCGTGGGACGTCTACCGTCCGGCCGGTGCGGCGTTGCGGACCATGCTGATCGCCGCCGCCGCCACGGAGTGGAACGTCCCGGCGGCCGAATGCCGCGCGGAGAACAACACCGTCCTGCACAGCCCGACCGGCCGGCGGCTGAGCTACGGCCATCTGGCCGCCGCCGCCGAAAAGATGCCAATCCCCAAGAGCGTGACGCTGAAGGAGCCGTCCGCCTTCACGCTGATCGGCAAGTCCCTGCCCCGCCTGGACAGCACGGAGAAATCGACCGGCCGCGCGATCTTCGGGATGGACATGGACCTGCCCGACCTGCGCATCGCGGTGGTCGCGCACCCGCCGGTGCTCGGTGCCACAATCAAGAGCATCGACGCCAGCAAGGCCAAGGCGGTGCGCGGCGTCCGGCTGGTGGCGCCCACACCCTACGGCGTGGCGGTCGTGGCCGACAGCTTCTGGCAGGCGGTCAAAGGCCGCGAGGCGCTGGCGATCGACTGGGACCTCGGCCCCAACGCCGCGCTGTCCTCGGACAAGCTGGTGTCGCAATACGCGGAGATGGCCAAGGCGCCGGGAAGCGTGGCGCGCAAGAACGGCGATCCGGCCGCCGCTCTCGCCAAGGCGGACCGCCGGCTCGACATGGAATACGACGTCCCCTACCTCGCCCACGCGCCGATGGAGCCGTTGAACTGCACCGTCGACCTGCGCCGGGATCACTGCGAGATCTGGGTCGGCACGCAGTTCCAGTCCGGCGACCACAAGGCGGCAATGAAGGCCACCGGCCTGAAGCCGGAGCAGGTCACGATCCACACCCTGTACGCCGGCGGCAGCTTCGGCCGGCGCGTCAACGCGCACGCCGACTTCGTGCTCACCGCGATCGAGGTGGCGAAGGTGGCGAAGGCGCCGGTGAAGGTCGTCTGGACGCGCGAGGACGACATGCGCAGCTGGTACTATCGGCCCATGGCCTACGACCGCATTTCCGTCGGCCTCGACGGCAACGGCCGGGTCGCCGCCTGGCAGCAGACCATCGTCAGCCAGTCCATCGCCGCGGGGACCGAGTTCGAAGCGCAGGTCCATCGCAACGGCCTCGACATGTCCGCGGTCGCCGGGGCGGCCAACATGCCCTACGCGATTCCCAACCTCCAGGTCGACCTGCACACGCCGACGCACGACGTGCCGGTGCTCTGGTGGCGGTCGGTCGGCAGCTCGCACACCGGCTTCGTCGTCGAAAGTGTGATCGACGAGCTGGCGCACGCCGCCGGCCGCGACCCGGTGGACTTCCGGGCGGAGATGCTCGTCAAGTCGCCGCGCCATGTCGCGGTGCTGAAGCTCGCGGCGGACAAGGCCGGCTGGGGCAAGCCGCTTCCTCCGGGGGTGGCGCAAGGCGTCGCCGTGTTCGTCACCTTCGGCACCTACGTGGCCCATGTGGTCGAGGTGTCGACCGACAAGGGCAAGATCAAGGTGCAGCGCGTCGTTACCGCGGTGGACTGCGGCCTTCCGATCAACCCGCGCACCATCCAGGCGCAGATGGAAAGTGCGGCCGTCTTCACCCTGTCGGCCGCCCTGTATGGGGAGATCACCATCAAGGGCGGCGCTGTCCAGCAAAGCAACTTCCACGACTACCAAGTGCTGCGCATGGACGAGTGCCCGAAGATCGAGGTGCACATCGTGCCCAGCGCCGAACGCCCGACCGGCGTGGGCGAACCGGCGGTGCCGCCGCTGTTCGCGGCGGTCGCCAACGCCGTTTTCGCGGCGACGGGCACACGGGTAAGGTCGCTGCCGCTCGCGAAAGCTGGGATGGTTTGAAATTTCACTTGGCACCATAACCCTCTCCCCTCTGGGGAGAGGGAACTTTGACGTCGATCATCGAACAACGCCGCCGCCTGTCTTGACAGGACTCAGTCATCGCCCTACAGTTTTGAAAATGGAATTCATGGTTCCACTACATGGAACCATCTTCGCGGACGCACGGCCCAGGCGGTCCGGTCCGGCTGTGAGCGCCCCCTTCCCCAAAAATACGTCAGCCACGATCCACGCAGGGCTGGAGACACCCATGACCATCACACCCGACATGTACGAGCGTCTCGTCAACGTGAAGACCGGCGAGATCAGCCGGGAGATCTTCGTCAACGAGGAGATTTACAAACAGGAGCTGGAGCAGGTGTTCGCCCGCGCCTGGCTTCTGGTCGGCCATGAGAGCCTGATCCCGAACCCGGACGACTTCTTCGTCTCGCGCATGGGCAACGACTCCGTCATCCTGACGCGCGACCGGCAGAACAACATCCATGTGCTTCTGAACAGCTGCATGCACCGCGGCATGAAGGTCTGCCGCTACGACCAGGGCAACACGCGCAGCTTCAGCTGCCCGTACCATGGCTGGAGCTATTCCACCGACGGCCGCCTCGTCGAGGCGCCGGGCCAGCTGGTCGGCGTGCCCGGCTTCGAGGAGCATTACCGCTGCGAACTCGACAAGAAGGCCTGGGGCCTCGTCCGCTGCCCCAACGTGGTGAACCACAAAGGTTCCATCTGGGCAAGCTGGGACGAGAACGCCCCGTCCTTCCACGACTATCTCGGCGACATGCGCCTGTACCTGGATGCCGCACTCGACCACCGCGACGGCACGGAGGGCGG
>NZ_JBHSLC010000072.1:0-737 GCF_042657465.1 Azospirillum himalayense
CCGACACGCTCGTCGGCAACGGCGGCGCCGACTCCCTGTGGGGCGGGGCGGGCAACGACAGCCTGGACGGCGGCGACGGCAACGACACGCTGGACGGCGGTGCGGGCGACGATGCGCTGGTCGGCGGCGCCGGCAACGACCTGATCATCGTCGGGACCGGCAGCGACACCGTCGACGGCGGTGCCGGCACCGACCGGCTGGTCGCCGACCTGTCGTCGGTCACCACCGCGGTGTCGATCGCCAACGACGGGGCGTCCGCCGCGGCCTGGACGGTGACGAACCGGCTGCGGGTTGCGGGAGTCGAAGAGCTGTGGCTGACGCTGGGCAGCGGCAACGACACCGTCACGAACACCGGAACAGGCAGCGACAGCATCAGCGGTGGCGCCGGCAACGACGTGTTTGCCCTCGGGCTCGGCAACGACAGCGTCGATGGCGGAGACGGCACCGACCGGATCACCATCGACTTTTCAGCCGGCTCCTATTACTCCACCGTGACCAATCTCTATGATGCCAACAACAATCAATACAATGTGAAGCTGCAGGATGCGGTGCGGTTTGAGTACGGCGCCTACATCAACAACAGCTGGAACTACATCAACTTCTGGAACGTCGAGCAGGTCTCGATCCTTGGCAGTGCCGGCAGCGACACGCTTTACGGCCTGGCGCTCGCCGACACGCTCGTCGGCAACGGCGGCGCCGACTCCCTGTGGGGCGGGGCGGGCAACGACAGCCTGGAC
>NZ_JBHSLC010000073.1:0-623 GCF_042657465.1 Azospirillum himalayense
GGTGACGGCGTACCTTTTGTATAATGGGTCAGCGACTTACAGTAAGCAGCGAGCTTAAGGCGATAGCCGGAGGCGCAGCGAAAGCGAGTCTGAAGAGGGCGCGTGAGTTGCTTGCTGTAGACCCGAAACCCGGTGATCTAGCCATGGGCAGGTTGAAGGTGCGGTAACACGCACTGGAGGACCGAACTCACGCCTGTTGAAAAAGTCGGAGATGACCTGTGGCTAGGGGTGAAAGGCCAATCAAACCGGGAAATAGCTGGTTCTCCGCGAAAGCTATTTAGGTAGCGCGTCGGGCGATTGCCCACGGGGGTAGAGCACTGGATGGGCTAGGGGGCCTCGCGGCTTACCAAACCTAACCAAACTCCGAATACCGTGGAGCACAGCCCGGCAGACAGACGGTGGGTGCTAAGGTCCATCGTCGAGAGGGAAACAGCCCAGACCGCCAGCTAAGGTCCCCAAATCACGGCTAAGTGGGAAAGGATGTGGGAAGGCCATGACAACCAGGAGGTTGGCTTAGAAGCAGCCATCCTTTAAAGAAAGCGTAATAGCTCACTGGTCTAGTTAAGCCGGCCTGCGCCGAAAATGTATCGGGGCTCAAGCCGTGTACCGAAGCTGCGGATGTG
>NZ_JBHSLC010000074.1:0-3487 GCF_042657465.1 Azospirillum himalayense
TCCCTTCCCAAGGAACACCCGCGGGGTGGAGCAGCCCGGTAGCTCGTCAGGCTCATAACCTGAAGGTCGCAGGTTCAAATCCTGCCCCCGCAACCACCGATACAGACACTCCCGAGAGCCCCGCTCCGGGAGTGTTCTGCTTTCGGGCCGTCCACTCCAGGAGCGTGCCGAGCTCGCCGTACAGCGTCACCTCCAACTGGCCGCGCTTCGGGCCGGGCGTCAGCGTGATCTTCTCGATCAGGCCCCGAATGGGTAAGCGGGGCGTGATTGCACCGGATCAGGAGTTGACGGCCGGCTTCCAATTCCACGGGAGCAGGTCGGCGACGCGGCTGGCGGGGTAACCGTTCACCATGCGCTCCAGGATGTCGCGCAGGTAGGCGTAAGGCTCGACGCCGTTGAGCTTGCAGGTTTCCACCAGCGAGGCGATCACCGCCCAGCGGTGGCCGCCGCCTTCGGAGCCGGCGAACAGGCTGTTCTTCCGGCTCAGGGCTACCGGCCTGATGCAGCGCTCCACCGTGTTGGTGTCCATCTCCACCCGGCCGTCGTCCAGATAGACGCACAACGCCTTCCAGCGGCCGAGCGCATAGCGGATCGCCTCTGCCAGCTTGGAGCGGCCTGGGAGGCGCGGGAGTTCCCGCACCAGCCACAGCTTCAGGTCGGCCACCTGCGGAGCGGACTCGGCTTGCCGGACCTGCCGGCGCTCATCGGCCGTGCGGCCACGGATGCGCTCCTCGATCGCGTGGAGCCGGGCGATGCGGCGCAGCGCCTCCGCCGCGATCGGCGAACCGTTCTCGGCCAGGTCGTAGAATCGCCGGCGGGCATGGCTCCAGCACGCCGCCAGCACGACCCGGTTGCCAGCGGCCAGCCGCTCGAACCCGGCATAGCCGTCCACCTGCAGCACCCCGTGGAAATCCCGGAGGTGGCCGGCCGGGCGCTCGCCCTTGCGGTCGCTGGTGTAGGCATAGACCACGGCCGGCGGGTCCGTTCCTTGCCAGGGCCGGTCGTCGCGGGCATAAGCCCAGAAGCGGCCGGTCTTCACCCGGCCCGTCCCCGGGGCCAGCGTCGGCACCGGCGTGTCGTCGGCGAACAGTTTGGTCGAGGCGAACACCGCCTTGGCGAGTTCCTCCTGCACCGTCTCCAGCCACCAGCACGCCTGCCCCGCCCATCTCGCCAGAACCGAGCGATCCACGGGAAAGCCGTTGCGGGCCAGGATCTGCGCCTGCCGGTAGAAGGGCAGATGATCGCAATAGCGGCTGGTGATGACGTGGGCCTGCATCGCGGGCGTGGCCATGCCCTTGGCGGCCGGCTTGTCCGGTGCCGATGCCTGGTGCAGCGTGCCGCAGCCGCGGCAGGCGTATTTGGGCCGGCGGATGCGCAGCACCCGGACCTGGGCCGGAACATAGTCCACCATCCGGGCGATGGTTTCGCCGGCCGCGTGCAGGGCGTCGCCGCAGCAGGGGCAGACGCCGGCCGCGGCATCCAATCCTTCAGGTTCCATGATGACATCGTGATGCGGCAGGTGATCGGGCCAGTCGCGCCCGCGCCCCTCCCGCCCTTCAGTCGCCTCCGCCGGTTCCGGGGCCGTGTCCGGGCTGTCGGTAGCGAGTTTGGCCTCGACCCGGGCGATGTCCGCTTCCAGGTCGTCCAGCCCGAGGTCGAGTTGATCGGCATCGAGCCGTTCGGAGCGCCGCCCGAAGACGGTGCGCTGCATCTGCCGGAGCTGCTGGCGCAGCGCCTCCAACTCCGCCAAATTAGCCTTCTGGCGCTCCACGACCTCGGCCGGATCGCGCACCAACTGCTGGAGCAGGGCCGGATCGGCGGGCAGGTTGTCGAGGTCGAAGCGCATGGCCAATTGTACCTCGGATCACGGCTCCAGACCAGCCAAGCCCGCGGATTTCCTCGACTTTTCTCCCTCTCACCCCGCCACCGTCGGGCGTGAGACCGGAATGGCGTGGCGCCATTCCAACCCCTCCAGGAGCAGGGACAGTTCCGCCGGCGTCAGCACCACCGTGCCGCCCGGCGTCCGCGTCGTTGGCCAGACAAAGCGCCCCTTTTCCAGCCTTTTGGCGAACAGGCACAGGCCGTTCTGATCGGCGTAGAGAATTTTCACGCGCCCGGCACCTTTCCCCCGGAAGATGTAAAGGTGGCCGCAGAACGGGTCCTTGCCGAGGGCCTGCTGCACCAGCAGCGCCAGCCCATCGAAACCGCGGCGCATGTCGCAGGGTTCCAATGCCAGATAGATGCGCACGCCGGCCGAGATCGACAGCATCACGGCCGCTCCAGCGCGCTCACCACCCGGCGCAGCGCCTCGCCATCGACGTCGCGCCCGACCCGCAACCGACGTCCTCCGGCCAATTCGATCTCGATCAGGCCGGCACCGGAGGGGAGCGACGCGGTGAGGGGGAGAACCGGCGTGGTGTCCGCCACCTCCACCGGCGCAAAGAGGGGCGGCGGCTTGGCTGGGGTGAGCATCTGGCGGCGCCAGCGAAACAGCAAGCTGGGATCGACCCCGCGTCGGCGGGCGACCAGCGACACGCTCATACCCGGCTCGCAGGTCTCCGCCACCAGCTGCTCTTTCTCCGCTGCCGACCAGCGCCGGCGACGGGGAGCCGCCTCGACGATCTCCATCACCAGCGGAGCGCTCGCCGTCATAGGGACATCACCAGGACTATCCCTATGACAGGGAGCGCTCACCTCCTCCACAGCGGCAAAGCGGCGTGACCAACGCCCCAAGGCCCACCGTCCGATCCCATGGGCTTCGGCATAGCCCTTCAACGTCAGCCCGCTGTCCTTCCAGGCATCGACATGACCGCGCCAATAACTCTCCAACTCCCGACCCGACATGCTCTTTCTCCGCTGAGGTGCGACCAGCGGAATATTTCATGAACCAGATTCAGGTCGGATGTGTCGTCACGCAACGCTTACGCAGCACGAACAGGATGCCGGTCAGCACCGCGCGGTCGTCCAGCCGCGGCGGCCACGCTCGGTGATCAACTGGATGTGGCGGTCGCGTTGGCTGAGGGCGCTCCGGGCCGTGTCGCTTGGCACCGCGGTTGAGCGCGGCGGGATGATCACCTCCGCGTCGGGGGTGTGAGCGGCCACAGCGCGGTAGACCGGCTCGCCGTCGTAGGCCCCATCCGCCAGCACCGTGCCGATCGGGCGCTTGATCTGGTCGAGCAGTGGGCCGACCAGGGAAGCATCGCCGTCCTGCGTGGTCGTCAGCTCCGAGGCGAGGATCTCCCCGGTATCGGAGTCGACCGCCAAGTGGAGCTTTCTCCAGCTCCGGCGCGCCATGCCGCCATGCTTCTCCAGGTGCCATTCGCCTTTGCCGAACACCTTCAATCCTGTGGAATCGATGACCACCGTCACTGGCCCGTCCGCCTTCGCCAGGGCGCTCGCCACCTCCAGGTTGGCGCTGCGCCGGGAAAAGGTGGTGTGATCGGGAACCGGCAGGTTCAGGCCGAGCAGGCGCATCAGCGAGCCCAAC
>NZ_JBHSLC010000075.1:0-563 GCF_042657465.1 Azospirillum himalayense
CGAGCAGCCGGTCGTTGCCCGTACCGCCATCCAGGCTGTCGTTGCCGAAGCCACCGTCCAGCGTGTCGTTGCCCGCCCCGCCGTCCAGCGTGTCGTTGCCGTTGCCGCCGCTCAGCGTGTCGTTGCCGTTGCCCCCCAGCAGCCGGTCGCGGTCGCTGCCGCCCAGCAGGGTGTCGTCGCCGTCGCCGCCGTCCAGCGTGTCGTCGCCGAAGCCGCCGTCCAGGCTGTCGTTGCCCGCCCCGCCCCACAGGAAATCGTTGCCGTTGTTGCCGACGAGCGTGTCGGCGAGCGCCAGGCCGTAGAGGTAGTCGGTGCCGCTGCCGCCGGTGATCGAGACCTGCTCGATGTTGCGCAGGTCGATGTAATGGTGGGTGCCGTTTGCGTAGACGCCGTAGCGGAAGCGCACCGCATCCTGCGGCTGGATGTTGTAGCTGTTGTCGCCGCCGTCGTAGAGGGTGGTGCCGATGCTGGACGCCGAGGAGAAGTCGAGGACGACCCGGTCGGTGCCGGTGCCGCCGTCGATGGTGTCGCTGCCGAGCCCCAGCACGAACAGGTCGTCGCCG
>NZ_JBHSLC010000076.1:0-686 GCF_042657465.1 Azospirillum himalayense
CTAAGTACTTCACAGATTGCTCTCGCTGAAAATGCTCTTCATGCTTGGAGTAATGTAGCTAACATAAATTTTAGCAAGGTTTCCGATAGCCAAAGCAATGTTGGCGACATCCGCATTGCCTTTACATGGTCGAATCTGACCCCCGGCGAGGCTGCGCACGCGTATCACCCAGCCGACGCGGCAATCGCTGGTGATATTTGGTTGAATGCAAACGTGAACGCCAATTATTCGCCAAGCATCGGTACTTACGGGTACCTTACGCTGCTTCACGAAATTGGACATGCGATTGGACTAAAACATCCTTTTGAGACGGGATCCAACGGCGTTTTGCTGCCCAAAAGTCTGGATAATAGAACAAACACCGTGATGAGTTACACGGATAACGCATTGATGTCTGGCTTCGGTGTCCCCTATCCGACCACTCCCATGCCTCTCGATATTGCCTCAGCACAGTATCTGTACGGTGCCAACTACTCTTACAGAAATGGAAACGATACATATTCCTACAGTGGTAGCCAATATCATGAAACCATATGGGACGGTGGCGGCAGTGACAGAATTGTTTACACAGGTTTCGACAGCTGCACCATCAACCTGGAGCCGGGATCGGCCAGTGTATTTGGCTCATCCGGAAGCGCAAAGCCCAGCGTTTATATTGCGTATAACTGCATTATCGAAGGCGCCAC
>NZ_JBHSLC010000077.1:0-977 GCF_042657465.1 Azospirillum himalayense
GGGCCCGGCTCTCCTCATAGGTCGTCTCCATCGCCCAGCGGCGGTTGAACCATTCCAGCACCGTACGTGGCGGCACCGACAGGTCGGTGCACAGAAAGGCTTCCGGATCGCGCCGGCCATCGGGATAGCGCACCATCACCCAGAGGATCGGCACGATCGGCTTGCCCTGGTGGTGCCACAGCGCCGTTCCGGAGGCATAGTCGACCCAGCCGCCGGAGCGCCACCGGGTTCGGCTTGGTTGGACGGCCCGGCGCCAGATGGTAGCCTTATCGGTCAGACGGGCCCGCAAGCTGGGCTGGCGGGCGCCCTTCATTACCTGCCGCAAGGTCAAGGGCGGATCTGGTGGCGGATCAAACAGGCGCGCATCCAGGCGCAGCCGAGTGATCGCGACCATGTGCGGGCTGACGGCGTCGAGCAGGGTCAGTGCGGCGAATTCGCCATCCATGACGGCGACCAGAAGCCGGTCCGGCAGCCAGCGATGCAAGCGCAGCAGGATGGCCCGGGCCCAGGTGGTGGTCGGCCGATAGTGCCGGCCCTGCGTGTCACACCAGGAACGGCTCGGCACCAATGCGCTCAGCACCGGCAGTGCCCAGATGCGGCCGGCGAACGGAACCTCGACCAGCAGCATGGCGGTCATCCAGCGCAATCCGCGGCTGGTGACCGTCTGCTCCGTTGAGGACCGAACGGAGTCGAAGCAATGGCTTGCTGGGCGAACATGGGCTCCCCGGCGCCGTTCAAGAGTATGGTCAACACCGATGACGATTGGGCCGTCCGGGACGAAGGCGCTGACCAAGGCGTTCAGCAAGGTGCGTGCGAGTTTCAGCCCCGACCAGCGGTTCCGGTTGAGCACGCGGTGAAAAGCGGCGAAGCCGGGATCGTCCGCCAAGCCGAGGGTGTGCAGCAGGTTGGCCACGGTGCGGGGACCAACCGCCAGCACCGCACCGACCGCGAGCGCGGCCACCGTCGATCGGGTGCGC
>NZ_JBHSLC010000078.1:0-1396 GCF_042657465.1 Azospirillum himalayense
CCGTGCTGGTGGTGCCGGTGCCGCCCAGCGTGTTGCCGGTCACCCGGGTCTGCACCGCCTGGCCGGCGGCCACCCCCGGCGCGCTGAAGTCGATGGCGCGCACCAGCAGTTGCGCCTGCGTGGAGAGAACCGAGAGGAAGCCCGAGCCGCCGCCGGTCAGCCCGGTGCGTGACGCCGTGCCCTCGTCGGTGCGCGCCTCGATGGCGGCGATCAGCCCGGTCAGCCCGGTCAGCGCCTGGCTGGCGGTCTGCCGCTCGGCGTTGCCCGAGGTGGTCACGGCGACCCCGGTGGAGACGCTGACCGTCAGGGTGGTCATCGTGGAGACCTGGCCGGTCTGCGCGTCGACCACCTGCTCACGCACCACCGGGACGTCGGCCAGATCGGCGTTGGCGGTGGTGCTGTCCTCCACGCGGCCGTCGTTGCTGGCCGCGATGGTCACCGTGGTGGTGCGCGTGCCGTCGCTGCCGGTGGTGACCGCGCCGGTGACGGTGGCGCCGTCCACGGTGGCGACCGGCGGCGGAGCGACCGGGGCGGGCTTCTCCACGGTCGCGGTGAGCTTCTGCGTCGTCGCGGTGAAGGGCGCGGAGGCGTTGCCCGCCGGGTCGGTCAGGCCGAGCGTGAGGGTGAGGGTCCCGTCGCCCAGGCCGGAGAGGTCGAGGCCGGTGACCCGCGTCGTCCCGGCGACCGTCACCCCGTTGCCGGTGATCCGCCCGCCGCCCGCCGAGGTGATCGTCCAGGTGAAGGCGGCCCCGGCCTCGCCGCCAGCGATGGTGAAGGCGGCGGCGGTCTGCTCGAGGGCGTCGATGCTGTCGTCCTCGAACAGCACGGTGGCCGTTGGAGCGGTGGTGTCGACGACCAGCGAGCGGGTGCCGGGACCCGACACGTTGCCCGCCGCGTCGGTGGCGGTGGCCGAGACCGGGTTGGTGCCGTTGGGGCTGAGGCTCAGCGTGCCGGCGGTCGGCGTCGCCGTGGCGAGGTCGAGGCTCCAGGTCCCGCCGTCGCCGGCGGTGGTGGTGTAGGTGGCGCCGCCCACCGTGACGGTGACGGTGCTGCCGGTCTCCGCCGTGCCGGTGAGCGTCGGCGTGGTGCTGTTGGTCAGCGCCGTGGTGATGGTCGGAGTGTCGGGCAGCGTGGTGTCGATGGTCAGCGTCTGGGTGCCCGGCGTCGACAGGTTGCCCGAAGCGTCGGTCGCCGTGGCCGAGACGGTGTTGCTGCCGTTGGCGTCGAGGGTGAGCGAGCCGGAGGCCGGCATCGCCGTGGCGAGGTCGAGGCTCCAGGTCCCGCCGGTCGCGACGGTGGTGTAGGTCGCCCCACCCACCGTGACGGTGACGGTGCTGTCGGCCTCCGCCGTGCCGGTCAGGATCGGCGTGGCGCTGTTGCTCAGCGCGGCGCTGGT
>NZ_JBHSLC010000079.1:0-640 GCF_042657465.1 Azospirillum himalayense
CACCGGCAACGGCGCCTTCACCGTCGCCGGCCCGGTGACGCTGGCGGGGGCCGCCACGGTCAACGGCGGCAGCGGTGCGGTGACCTTCAACGGCACGGTGGACGGCGCCCAGGCGCTGGTCATCAACGGCAGCGGCGCCACGCAGTTCAACGCGGCGGTGGGCGGCACGACGGCTCTGGCCAGCCTGACCACCGACGCCGGCGGCACCACCAGCCTGCGCAACGTCACCACCACGGGTGCGCAGACCTACAACGACGCGGTGACGCTGAACGGCACCTACACGGGCGGCACCGTCACCACCAACGCCGCGGCCACGCTGGGCGGGGCGACGACGGTGAACGCCGGGACGGCCACCTTCAACGGCACGGTGAACGGCGCCCAGGCGCTGACCATCGCCGGGACGGGGACGGCGCAGTTCAACGCGGCGGTGGGCGGCACGACGGCGCTCGCCAGCCTGACCACCAACGCGGGCGCCACGGTCAGTCTCCTCGACGTCACCACCACGGGCGCCCAGACCCACGGCGCCGCCACGACGCTCAACGGCGCCTACAGCTCGGCCAACAGCGCGATCACCTTCAACGGCGCGACGACGCTGGCCGGGACCACGGCGGTGGAGGCCGGCTACGGCACGATCACCTTC
>NZ_JBHSLC010000080.1:0-3913 GCF_042657465.1 Azospirillum himalayense
CATTGCTTTGGCTATCGGAAACCTTGCTAAAATTTATGTTAGCTACATTACTCCAAGCATGAAGAGCATTTTCAGCGAGAGCAATCTGTGAAGTACTTAGCCGAGTCCATTGATTAAACTCCTTACCTGATCCATAATCTTGTAAGTTTGTGGAATAATAGCCTGTTCCGCCATTTTCTCCTGGAAAACTGTAGGTTAGATTAACCCCCGTGCCAACCGAGCCCCCCCATTTTGTTCCGCTCAACAGGGCATCAATCCCGATCGCGCCCGAATTATATGTTCTTGACGAAGGGCTATACGAGGTGGGGCTGGGCATCGTCACTCTCCGCCGTATGAGTTTGCGCAAAAAGTATCGCTCATAGCGTCCATTTGATAACTGGAAAATTTCAAATACAATACAGTGTTACTTAATATTGTAGCTTCGAAGCTGACCGTTGCCGAACTAAGATGAAGCTGCGGGGGTGGTATCCCTCTCCTGCTGCGCCGTGAGTCACTGAACCGCCCCCCTTTCGGAGCCCAGCGCGCCGGCAAAAGAATGGCGGCCACAATGAGCCGCCAAGGTTCAGCTAATTCCTGCCGTGGATAGCAGATCGCGCGACCCTAAACGCCGCTGCTCTTTAAAACAATTCCAATGAGGAAGTAACCCAATGACCAACGTGCCCGCCGGCGCGGCGATCCCGCGCGACATCCACCCCGACGCCCTGGCGCTGGTCCGCCACTTCGAGGGCCTGTACCTCTCGGCCTACCTGTGCCCGGCCGGCGTGCCCACCATCGGCTACGGGCACACTGCCGGGGTCCGAATGGGCCAGACGATCGACGGCCTCCAGGCCGAGGTCTTCCTGCGCGCCGACATGGCCGATGCCGCCCGGGACGTCGACCGGCTGGTCAAGGTCCTTCTGACCGACCAGCAGCGCGGCGCCCTGGCCTCCTTCGTGTTCAACCTGGGGGCCGGCGCCCTGCAGTCCTCGACGCTGCTGCGCCTGCTGAACCAGGGCGACTATGCCGGGGCCGCGAAGGAGTTCCCGAAGTGGGTCTACGCCACCGTCGACGGCATCAAGACGCAGCTTCCGGGTCTGGTGAAGCGCCGGGCCGCTGAGGCGAAGCTGTTCGAGGCTGGATGATCGTTGGGCGGCGGGTGCGGGAGACTTGAGCAGCCGGATAGCTACCCGGGCGCGGTATGCCTTGCGAACCAGCGCACCAACACGTTGTCAGCGTGTTAATCGACTGCACGTCACCGAACGTGTTTGCTCCTGGACGATAATTTCCTCCCTAAACTCCGGCAATCGCGGCGCCCTAGGCCCCCTTTCAAGGCGCCGCGATTGCACTTCTCCTTCCCTGGTTTTCCCATAATCCCCGCTCGGCCTGTTGGGCGGGTTGTCAGAGCCGCCTGTTAAGGGTGGAATGGATACCCTGACGCGGATCGAGACACTGCAAGCGAAGGTCCGTACGGTGCTGGAACGGAGGCGGCGCCTTCTGGACCACGCCTATGAGCGCCTGCGCTCTGCCGAGCGCGTGTTGAATGCGTCTCGCCGCCTAACTCAGGGGAAGCCCCATGACCCAGACGCACCATCAGGTGAACCGTAGTGCGCTCCTCGGCGCTGATGCCGAAGCTTGGCAACGGCGTAGCGAAGCGGGGCGCGGCAGAGCAGAAGATGCCCGAGCGGATGCCGAACGGAAGCGTGAGGTAGCCGAAGAGGAACGCAACGCGGCATTCCAGCAGCATGTGGAGGCCGAGGGCGCACGGCTCATGGCCGAGGAGGGGCGGATCACCGGGGAGGCGCAAAGGCAGGAGGCCGAGGAATTGCGCATCTTGGACGAAGAACTCCGCCAGTCCGCCGAGATGGCCAGACGAGCGGCGGAGGAGGCGCGTCGCGCTAAGGAAGATGCCCGACTGCTCCACGAGGCGACCCGGCTTCTGGCCGAGGAGGCCCGACTTCATGCCGAGCAAGCCCGCGCTGACGCAGAACGCATACGGGCGGCGAACGAAGATCAACGCCAGATCCTGGAGGAGATGCGCGAGACCGTCCGACGTTATGAGGCGCTACTGGCTCGGGATGCGTGAACGGGTGCTGACCGGCTGCCGGTCACCGGGCGGGTGGACACGCGGACGGCGATCGCGCTGGGGCTGGTGTGAGGGGCTCTTGAAATATCGACAGGCTTGTTTTGTCGCTGCGCAAGTGCTGAAATTGCACAGTTATTCGCGGCGGGGTTGTTTGAATGCGGTTATCTGACGTTATTCGAGCTAACAAGCACAATGTACGTGTCGCCGAGTGGAAAACTGGGCGCGTTCCCCGCACCCAGTTTCCGCTGTCGAAAGCATACGGTGGGATAGTCACGGGAAGAGGGTGGGAATGGAGGATAGTCTCGTTCGAAGCAATGGGTGAGCGATTTCGGATATTTCTAAAATTAAGTGTGGAAAGATGCTATTATGGCGCAATATTAGGCGTTGAACGAGATGGTGACCTCATTATAATCTGTCATCATGAGCTGCACGCATCGCACCGGAACTGGCACTGTCATTATGTTGATGGTAACGTCACTACGGCGATGCCGGGAGTGTTGCGTGACCGAGACCGCATGCGGGGATGGCCGAAACGAACCGACGTAAAGTGCACGGTTGAGTTTAATGTTACGAAAGCGAATGCGCTGTCCATCGCGGCGGCGCGTTTCCGATTCGCAGCGCAAGGTGACTTGATATGAACCTCAAGGAGCAAATTTGCCGTGCCCTGTGTGCCGGATTTGAGGTTCATGCTGTACCTATGGGCTTTGCGATCAAGGCCCCATTCCCTTGGTTTACAGGCGATGCGCTCACATTTTATGGTCGCGTTGATGGCGATCTTGTCCGCTTCGAAGACGATGGGCTTACGATAAGTGAGTTGGAGGGGGCTGGAGTTGACTTGTCAAATGATACCCGCCTTGAAATTCTTTACTCATTAACATCAGAGCATAGTATCATCTATGATGATGTTGATATTATTTTTTGCACTGAATGGGTCAGGGCTTGTGATGCGGGGTATACTGCCGCGAGCTTTCTTTCATTTATGAATAGAGTTCAGGATCTGTTGTTTACGGCAAAGCCGCGCATCACGGGAACATTTCGCGATGATTTAGTGGCTGAAATTAAAAGGCGTCTTGGTGGAGACGCTGTCGTATTGACGGATGAGGCTCCAGTTCAGTCCATGTCCGAGTATATAGCTGATATTGTTGTTAAGCACAAAAACGGCAGGGTTGCGGCCATTTTTCCAGGCATTAGTGAGCAGAAGGCGCTGGAGGCAATACTGTTTTCGAAGGAGCTTGAGCTCAATAAAGTTGGAAACGTGATTCCATTTTTGATCTATGAAAACTCTAATTCAAGCCGTGTAACTCGCAGAACCCAAACGCGAGCTTTGAATAGTGATCTTGAGCTGGCTGCTTGGGATGGAGGTCATCAGGAGGCTGTTGAGAAAGTAGCTAAATTTGTCGCTCAAGCCCGATAAGAGAGGATCGTTCTGATTGGGCAATCCTTACAGCCTGTCCACAATTTTGAGGCTCTTCGGATTATCGGGTTGATCGCAGTCACCTGGGTAGAGTGGCCTCATGCGCGTCGGCCGCCCCACTTGTGGCCGCCGCTCTCCACGCCATGGCGGCAAAGGAGGGCTGCTCCCCCGGTCGACATTCCCGACCCCAGGGAAAAAGCCAACGATATCGGTATTCTTCGCGCAACGCGGATAACCCACCCCAGCTCGCCCGGACCCCCACGGCGGGCTTTTCCTTTTCCGGAGCCCCCATGACCGAGATCCTCAGCCCGAAGCTGGTCCGCCGACGGTATGGCGGCCTGACCCTGCACGAGCACTGCCCGATCCGCGCCGAGCATGGCGAGAGGCGGCAGTCCGGCTCGCTGCGAGCGTTTCAACCGTCCGGGCGTGAACGTCCT
>NZ_JBHSLC010000081.1:0-31860 GCF_042657465.1 Azospirillum himalayense
AGGACGTTCACGCCCGGACGGTTGAAACGCTCGCAGCGAGCCGGACTGCCGCCTCTCGCCATGCTCGGCGCGGATCGGGCAGTGCTCGTGCAGGGTCAGGTCGCCGTACTGGCGACGGACCAGCTTGGGGCTGAGGATCTCGGTCATGGGGGGCTCCGGAAAAGGAAAAGCCCGCCGCGGAGGTCCGGGCGGGCTGGGTCTACAGCGCTGATAGCGGTGCTGGACTGGTGGCCGAGGCGGCCCTACGTCATGAACAGGAAGCGTCGAACGACTTCGCAATCTCCAGCGCTGTGGAGGTTGCAGCCACCCCTTTAGCTCCCTTACACGAAAGCAAAGCCTCGACGTAGTCCCGGAATTCTGGTTCAGCCTTGCCGACGATCCCATGCCTCATGAAGTGGCGCTGGTATTGGTACGTGCTGGTCCACACCGCGGCGATAACGCCCAGCGGATCGACGACGACGGTCAGCGGAAGGTCGGTGACGGACTTCGGCGTCGGAAGGTCGCGGGGAGCTGGGTCGCGGCCGTCAGACAAGGCGAGGTAGTCCGTACGCAGCCCCTTACGCCGCTGATAGCTAAGGTCGCGTTGGAACGCCCCTTCCTGGTCGGTCTCGCTGGGACGCGGGGAAACGATCATTACGACAGGCACTTCGGGGTGGGCCTTCATGAAGCTCTCTACCGAAGGCCGCTCTCCGATGCACGGCATGCACCATTCTGCTCCCCGCTTGAACAGGAACCACTTGCCACGAAACTCCGCCGTTGAGCGACGGACACCGTCCTCGCCGTGGAATGTGAAGATCGGCAGTGTGTCCCCTGGTGCGAAACCGTAGGCCGGTTCCGCAGCCGTCGGCCCAGTCAGAGCTACAATGGAGAGTAGTGACAGCAGCCCAAAAAAGACGTTTCGGAAAGCTGTTAAAGCTGGAGGGGTTCTCATTCTCATCTCGCACGAGGTAGGCTCAATTTTTTATCACGCGCCGTGCCGATGAGCACTATTGCTTGTAGAGCCATTGGCCTGCTGACATGCCAACCCCGGCACGATAGGCGTCCCATAATCAACCCGCATCAAACATCGCTCCCTCTGCCGCCCTGCGCTTCTTCAGCCGGTCGAGCACCCGCTTCTCGACATTCACCGTTGCGTTGATCCAGCGCCCAAACGGATGGCGGGTCGCTTCGGGTTGAGGAGGTCGGTCATGGGACTCTGGAAAAGGAAAAGCCGCCGGGCGGGGTGCCGGGCCGCTGGTGGGTGAAACCTCGGTGCTGTAGGCTTTGGGCAGTCAGCGAAGACGTTTCGGACATTGGGTGGCGGGGGAGCCTCGGCTCAGCATGCACACGTCGCGGACAGTGACCGCCGTGTGGACCGGACAACACGGGCCGGCGTCGGCCCATCTTCGGATGGCTCGACCGAACGTAGGGGGTGACGCCCCTTCCCGGCGGTCACGCCCTCAATCCAACTTGTCCATCGGGACGTCCGGCAGGTCCGCCGTCTGGCCGGCGAGCGCGTGCGAGCTGTCGCCGCAGAGATCGATTCGACCCGAGCGGATGAAGTAGTGGCAGACCTGGGCGGTCCACCCGCTGCTCGGCCCGAACTTCCGAGTGATGCTTCACCGAGGGGCTGGAAGTCGGCGCCGCATTCCTATGCCATCTCCATTTCCCGTCCAGCTATAGCGACTTCCATACCAGCCGGTGAGCTCCGGGCTATGTTCAGGGCCAGCAAACGGGACAGGACGTCCTCATCAGATAAATCAGCGGGCCAACCGTATGCAGCAGCTACAGCCTCATCCAATTGCCGGTGTGCGTTCGCAAGCCACGCTGGTCGTTCGTTGTAAAGATTGGTCAGTGTCCGCTTCTTCAAAATGGCCGCAGCCTTATCGTCACGGGGGATGAGGCGATCAGGAAATCCTGGGACTTCCTCTGGTACTCGCTCCACAAGCTCAGAAGGGTTCAGCCACGACTCGCGCAAGTCGTTAAGAAGTTTCGATGCTTTTGCGATTTCTTGCGCCCGGGAATCAACGGAGTAGGCATACGCCGGAAGATCAGGCGTCAGACCATCAGGGAAAGGATAAGTTGAAAATGTGGTGGTAGATGTGTATCGTGGCCTATCCTCCAAGCTAGTACCCAATCGCAAAGCCCATAATTCATGAAATCGACTATGCAGAATGCCAAACGTCGTATCGTCATCGCGCGCAATGACGATTAAGTTTTTGTCTGGGAGCACAGGGTATTTCAGCCATATAAAAATGCGATGCTCAGATGTCTCAGTGGTTACTATGTATCGTGGCAACGTTTGAATGCGGGCACGCATTTCCGGGCGCGGCCAATATGGTTCCCACCATCTATCGCGGGCGTGTCTGTCACGAGATTCTTGCCGAGCTTCCACTAAGCCACGCGTATCTTTAAGACTCTCCGGATCATACTTGGAATTCAGAAGATACTTATAAATATCTTCGAACAAAGATATACTGAACTCGTCACAGTTTATCGGAAAGTCAATAATCCATCGATCTCTATTTCTCGAAGTTAAATCATCTCCATTTTTGTATGGCTTAAGCACTTCATGATTGAATATTTTATTTGGGTTGCTCGGAAGCTTCATCCACGCTCGCGCGATCTCGCCATTAACATCGTGCGGTCCACTTTTCTGTATTCCAAGAAAGGATACGCCAGAATTATGAATTTGCGGCTTCGCTTTGGTTAAGTTGACGCCAGTAGTTAAATCTGAATTAATTGCCAAGACCTGCGAGCCATCCAGAAATATTGGTTTATTGTTAGTTTTGGCCTGAAAGCAAATAAGAGACACCTCAACCCTTGCACCTTCTATTGTCCAAGGCTGCTTACTCCATGCATTATATATCTCAAGATCAGTAGATATTTTGTCGAGAACGGGACGGTTTGTACCTCCACAAATCGAACTTGTCGCCACTAAACCGGCTCTATGTGCTTTACCTGCTAGGACTTGCTCTCTGGCCCTCTCAAACCAGTAACACACGAGGTCCGAGAACCCGGCGAGACGCTCCTTATAGACAGACCGTAATTCATCAGTGTACGCGACACCAAGTCTACGCTTCATGAGTTTAGCACCAAGAAACGGTGGGTTTCCTATAATTACATCAGCTTTTGGCCAAGCCGCCACCAGACCATTATCAATCACTGCGTCTCGACACTCAATAGTATGTAGACTTCTCAGAATTGGATTTCGGCTGACACCAAATCCATTTCGCTGCATCCACTGTATTTCTCCAATCCAAACTGACACTCTTGCTAGCTCTGCAGCAAAAGGATTAATTTCTATACCCAATACGGCTTCAGGTCCAACCCTCGGAAATTCTCTTTGAAGTCCCATTGCCTCAGCTTCTATACTTATTCTATGCTCAATATCTTTTAATGCCAATAAAGATATATATAAAAAATTGCCACTTCCGCACGCTGGATCAAGAACACGGAATGTCCACAGGCGCTCGAGGAATTCCCTAAAAATGTTCCTAGCTTCCTTTGCGTATTTATTCCTTGAGGATAAAGATTTTGATTTATGCAAATTCTCCATAATCGATGAAATGCGAGTTTTTTCGATTTCCCATTCCGCCAAAAGTGGTTGCACAACAACCGGCTCGACAATCATGCGAATTTTGTCGCCGTCGGTATAGTGGGCACCCAGTTGGCTCCGCTTGTCTGGATCGAGACCGCCCTCAAATAGCGTTCCAAAGAGGGCCGGGTCCATTTCTGACCAGTCTAACTCCGCAGCCTCGAAGACCTGCGTAATTTCGCTTGCTGAGAGAGGAATGGCACTGTCGCTGTCGAACAAGCCACCATTGAACCATGGCACCTCTTCCCAACCGGCCATACCACCGCTTTTCATGGCACCGAACAGTTCCCGAACCATCGGGAGGAACCGTGTAGGGTTCCCCTTCGCAACCTCAAGCATGCGGCTGAACAGATGGTTCGAGAGCAGGCCGGCATCTTCAGCGAACATGCAGAAGACGAGACGGTTGATGAAATGTGCGACGGCTCCAGCTTCATGCCCTCTCGCCCGCAAATCGGCCGCCAACCCAGCGAAACGTTGTGCGGCATCTCGGGTGAGTGCTTCTCGCGTCAACCCCGGTTTCAGCTTTTCCGGTGCGGCGAGAACCCATCGAAGATTCTGAAGTGCCTTCGGATCATGCAAATCATCAAGGGTTAACTCAATGGTCTGCGAGACTGTATTCGTCCAGTTGGTGTGGATGCGGAAACGCTCCATATCGCACACCACCAAGAGAGGCGGATTTTCTAATGCAAGGGCGTAGCGTTGAAGCTGAACGAGGGCATCATCCAGATCCTTACCTTTGCTTTTGTACTCCCAGCCGAAATGCTGTCGCTTCCAGACATCGGCCCACCCCTTACCGCCCCCCAATTTATTGACGCCGCGGTCAAAGCAATAGGAGGAGCCGTCTTGATCGGCTGCCGACGGTGGGGCTTCGCCGAGCATATAGCATAGGTCATTGAAGTGTGTCTGCGACCCGCTACGCTCGGTAAGCTTGCTAGCCTTCCACTTCGTGATGAACTGTGCGGGAGAGATTGTCATGGCAGATGAATTAACTGTCATGTCCGCGCCCCACTAGAGTTACTTTTTGGACGAAACACTACTTATTTTCCCGTTTATGTATAGGTGAATGCATCGTGAACGAGAAAAAATGTCGTTCACGGCATCTCCAGACAACCCATCGGCGCCGCGGTTTGCATGTTGTCGTTTGGCATACTCAATGGTCTCCACCATTTCTCACACCAGCCCCAGCGCGATCGCCGTCCGCGTGTCCACCCGCCCGGTGACGGGCAGCCTGTGCCCGGCCTGGACCTGCTCAACCGCGTTGGCTGTCCGCCGACCGAAGTCGCCGTCCTCCACGATGGCCGGGAAGCCACAGCGCTGGAGCGCCCGTTGCAGGGCGGCCACGTCCGGCCCGACGTCTCCGATCCCCAGCACGCCGTCACCCGCGGCGCCGCGAACCCGCTGGTAGGCGGCGGCCAGCTTCTCGTCGTAGGCGTTCGCGGCGAAGTCCGTCCCGTTGTAGCCGCGGGCGAACTCGCTCCAGCGCTTGCCCCGCAGGGCCGGAACCAGCCCGCGCGCCGTGACGAAGGCGTTGAAGGCAGCGAGCTGGGCGACGGCGCTGTCCGCCATGGCGCGGACGAAGCTCTCGACGTCGCTGAAGCCGCACAGGGCGTGGTTGCTGCCCAGGATCTGCGGCATCCCCCAGGACGATGCCTTGAGGGCGACCGCCGGCCCGATAGCCCGATGCTGGCAGGCCCGGTTCAGCCGGTCGTACTCGCCGGCCGCCGTGCTGGAGTAAAGGCTGCGGTCCCAGCGCAGTTCCGCCAGACCAGGCACGGTCACCCCACCGTTGAGGCGGAACGCGATATGGGCCTCGAACAGGATCGGCATGCGGCCATCCGCCCGGAAGGCGCTGCGGCCGCCGGTCTCCACGATCAGGACGGCGCGATAGGCCGCCTCCTCGACACCGAGGGCGGCGGCAGCGGTGGCGATGTCGGTGGGGCCGAGCGGGCGCGCGGCGCCGACGACGGTGGGCAGGCGCACGGCTTCAGCCGCGCCGACGGGCACGTTGGGCATGGGATGCTCCATGGATTTATGCGTTACATTTTGCGTTACGCGGAGGCGGGATCAGCCGCCCCTCCGCTGCGGCCCGAGCCGCTGGAAGCCGGAGCACATGCCCCGTCGCGCGTTGATGAGGAGGTGCGCCAACAGCAGGAGCGCATCGTCCTTGCTGCCCTCGCAATCGGCCAGGGCCTGCGCAGCGACCTGCTGGGCGTCGTGCTGGCCCGGATCGTTCAGCCTTTCCATGGCCGCTCTCCGGGCACCTGCCGCGCCGTGGGCTTCGTACCGGTCGGCGCCCCACGGGCTTCAGCCTCAGCGACCGCGGCGTCTTCGACCAGCCGCTGGTTCGTCGCCATCAGGTTCTCGTTCTCCTGCTGGACCCGAACGAGCGCGGTTCTGGCCTCGTCCCGCTCGGTCCGCGTCGCGGCAAGCCGCTCCTCCGTCATGCCGATGCGAGCTTCGAGCTGGCCACGCACCTTCACCGCTTCGTTTCGTTCGTGGGCCATGTCGGCGATGTTGGCCTGGAACTGCACCACCTGCGCCCGGAGGTCCGCGATCTGCTGGCGAAGGTCGGCGCGGATCTCCGCCTCCATCTTCGCGGCGCGGTCCTGCCGCCCGAAGGACACCAGCAGCCGCCACGCGACAAGACTGCCGCCGACCCCCGCGGCGATCTGCGAATAGATGTTGGACAGGACACCGCCGTCAGCGGCGGACGATGGATCGGGCATGGGACCTCCTGCGGCCCGGCGCCGTGGCGCGGGCATAGAAAAGGCCGCTCGTGGCGGCCGGGATCGTGGACGGGTTGGGAGTCTTGTCGCGGGCGATCAGGACCGAAGGTGGGTGCAGGCTTGGAACACCTGGACGGGCGTCTCGGCGGCTTTGACGGCCTCCACCGCAGCGCGTCGCTTGCCCTCCAGGTCGGCGTTGACCGCGGTCCAGGCGGTTGCCGTGGCGCCGACCAGGGCGGCCACGTCGTTCAAAGTGGAGCCGGTGGCGGAGGCCTCAGCCGAGAGGTATGGAAACGGGCCGCTGTCGCCGGCCGCATGCCGAGCGGCCTCGTCCTGCTTTTCGAGGTAGGTGGCCGACTGCCCCACCGTCACGGTGATGTGCAGGCCGCGCAGATCGCCGACACGGGCGTTGATCAGGTCCACCGCGGCGGCCTTCAGCACCTCCAGCGGCACCACCGGAGCGGCGGGCGGCTCGGGGGTGACTTCGCGCTCCCCGATCAGGTTGCCCTCGGCGTCGAACTCCGAGACGACGATTGGTTTGGCCGGCGGCAGGGCGGCAACGACGAGCGCCCGGACCTCGGCATTCCCGGCCAGCGCCGCCTCGATCTCCTCCGGCGTAGCGGCGAAAACATCAAGCGGCGGCTCCGGGCACCGCGGCCCGAAGACGGCGGGCTCCAGCTCGTCGCCAGTCGCCGGGTCCAGCACCGCCGGCACGATCTCGACCCACGCCCACCGGTAAAGCAGGCGCCCGCCCTTGTAGGAATCGGGAAGCTGGTCAGGCTGCATAGCTGGTCTCCTCTGTAGGTGAGCGGTTGACGATGATACTGGCGCTCCACGCAATCCGCTTGCTCGCCACGCCGGTCACGCGGACGGCGACCGTCTGCGCCGCCGTGTCGATTTGCAGGGTGGCGTCCGCGGTGGAAGTCACCTCGGTATCCGTACCGATGGTCTGGACCGATCCCTGGAGCGTGACGTTGCCGCCACCGTCCCGATAGTAGGTGGCCTTGCGGACGTAGCTCAGCCGCTCGGTGTCCGCGGCGCCGACGACGCGCCCGATGATCCGCGCCTCCACCTGCACCGTCTCGCGCTCGCCCACCAGAATCCGCGGCGCCAGATCGAGCGGGGTCGCATCGGTGGTGACGCCGCGTGCTGTGAAGCCGCCGCCGACCGGACGTGGGCCGCCAGCCAGGATCGCTTCCTTGCCGCCGATGGCGTCCTGCACCACGCCCACCTCGGCCGCCGTGCCGATCAGCAGCGTACCGCCACACAGGGACACGGAGCGGATGGTGTCGGAGGTGGTTGCGGCAAGCACCACCTCGTCCAAGTAGCTGACGCGACGCAGTCCAGAAAAGATTGAAACACCGTCGCCCGTCCCAACCGGCACCCGTCCGGTCAGCGGGCAGCGGCCCAAGGCAGTGACGATGTTGCTCGTGCCGCCAAGCAGGCAGCGGGCACCGTCCTGCATCAGCGGAGCCTCGTCGGCGAACATTTTGCGAATTTGCGCCGGGGTGGGCGCGTAGGCCCCGGAGCGGAGCAACGCAATGGCCAGACTGTTCCAGACATTGGTGCCATCCAGTTCGCAGCCGATACGGGTCACTGCGGCTGCGTTGGCGAGGGTGCCGGTCGGGGCCGCTGCTGACTGGGACAGCCCACCATCCGTCCACGCCTCCAGCGTTGCGCCACGACGACAGAAGAGCACCAGATGCCAGCCCGCAGCCTGGATATCGGCGGTATCGACGGATGCTCCAGTCGTGCCGTCGTTTGCTGTGAACCGCATCTTTGCCCCGTTGCCGGTTATGCTGACGCGAGGACCAGTCGTGATCGCGCCGGGGTTACCGCGGCGGACGGCCATTCCTCCAGCCACCGTGAAGTTGGCCCAGGCGGCGAAGAAGAAGTCGCCGGCATAGTCGAGGTCGGCGTTGTACGGCTGCTCCAGGTAGTTGCTCGCACTGAATCCCGACCACGCCATCATCTCAGCACCGACCGCCACCGGATTGCGCGCCAGCGTGCCGTAGACGGTCAATGGCTTGTTCTTGTAGCTGCGGTCGGCCACCTGCCCCCCAGTGATAGCCCCCGTCGCACCGTCGCACAGCGTGGCAAGTCGGATATCGCCGGGCTGCCAGCCGGTTGCGTAGTCCTTGGTGATGTAGGCGACCATGCCGTTGGCAGGGTTGGCGTAATCATCCACCAGGAGGGACAGGCCGACGTTCTTTCCCGAAATCAGCAAATCCCCTGCGACGGCGAACTGGGGTGAATGCAATGCCGTGCCGGACAGCATGGACGGATACGAGGTGAGCGGGGCGTAGAGGAACTGATACGCAACGATGTTTGCATATGGAATTGGGAACCGGTAGTGCACCCCACGCCCATCATCATTTGTGTTGCGCGCGACGAAGATGGCTTTGTCGGTCAGGAACACCCGCTGGATGCCGTTGATACCCGTGATGTTGGCGATCACCCCATTCGGGTGAATCACGCTCACGCCCGCGGAGGTCGCCACAGCCACGGTTGGGATCGGCAGGCCCGCGGCGTCGAGCGGAGCGCCGGGGAGAACGCGGGCATGCACCGCATTGACGGAGGTTGCGACCAGGGCGCCAGAGGCCGATGTCGCGCCCTCCGCAAGCACGGTGTTTCGCTGTGCGAAGGTGCCGAGCCGGCGGCGACGGCCCGAGTTGTCGTAGCGGTCGCACCAGTCTCCCGTAAGGCTGATGACGTGCAGGCCCATGCCGCTGCCGATGTAGATGTAACCGTTGAGCCCGAACACACAGGTGATCGGCGCGGCAGGGCCGCACAGCACCAGCCCGTTCCCGGTCGGGTTGGATGCCCTCCAGAGGCGGGGCACCCCGGTTACCGGATCGAGGTCCAATGCGTCGTGGGCAAACCACTGCTCCTGCAACACGGTGAGTGCCACCACAGCGGGGACATCACGCTTCACGCCGGCATAGGTGCCCGGCGCCTCGTGCCAGTAGGACAGGCTCGAGCACCGGCCCGGCTCATTCCAGCGCGATCCGTCCAGCAGTCGGTCGTCCAGGCGGGTGTCGTAGACAAAGACCTGCGCAACGTTCGGCGTCGACAGCAGCAGCTTGTCGACGCCAGGGAACGCGAGCGCGGTGGTGCTGCCCATGGTGATCTGCGCTACCAGGGCCTGACAGAGCTGCAGGATAGTCGCCACGGACGCCTGGGCGGCGAGAAAATTGGCCTGCGACAGGTACGTCGCCATGTCGTCCAGGCCCTGGGCGATCAGCCCCAGCGCCCGCGGGAAGTTGGCCTCCATGCCGCCGGGACCGTCCAGACCGCCGGGGTTGGTGCTGCCGTTGTAGATGTCGCCGTTGATGGCGCGCAGGTCGCTCTGCGTCGTCATGTGGTGATCTCCTCAAGCGAGGTGCTGGAACTGGTGTAGGAGGAGGCGAACCAGCGGTTGGTGTGGTCGCCGCGCCGCTGGAAGAGGCCGCCGTAGCGGAAGCAGGCCGCCGGGTCGTCGATGTTGGGGAGCCAGACCACCGGTTTGTGGAAGTCCACGCGCCGGGCCAGATCGAACAGGCTGTCGCGGATCTGCCGACCGTTGACCTGCCGAGGCACAGTCACCGTGCGGTAGCCGGTGCCCGGCTCGACCGCGACGCCGCCGCCGGGGAAGCGCGTCACCTCGTCGGTCGGGACATAGCCGTCCTCGGCGTCGAGGGAGCGCCAGAACTGGAGGCTGTCGGAGATCCAACCATAGCCCAGGCTGTAGGCGTCCGCGTCGGTGCCGTCCGGCTCGTAGGCCCCGCCGTAAAAGGTCCAGCGCGCACTGCCGATCCGGCAATAGGGCACGACGACATGAATGTTCGTCGGATAGAGCGCGAAGTCCTCCGCCGGCAGATCGCCGCGGAACAGGTTGCTGTCGCCCCACCGGAGCTGTCGCCAGTCAAGCAGGGACGGCACCACCGCCCGGTCCCGGCCGGTCGTCGGGTTCCGTGTGTCGAACAGCGGCCCCGTGAACGCATTGGCGAACAGCTCCAGCCGGTACCGGGCGGCCTGTCGGAAGTTGGTCCGACACCAGCCTGCATAGGTGCAGGCGTAGCGCTCCGGAAAGACGGCGCTGATCACCACCGGGTCGGCGGCGGTGCCGAGCCCCTCCGACACCGCCGCGGTCAGCAAGGGCAGCGACTGGCAGGATGTGAGCGGGCTATTCGACGCCCAATCGGCATTGCTGGTCAGCGTCGCAGCCGGCCAGCGGTTGCGATCTGCAAGAAGGCCAAAGCCCATCGGCTACTCCCGAACGACGAGGGTTGGGATTTTGGAGCGGGCGTTGTTGATCCGCCCGATGACCGTGACGAGGCGCCCGGCCTCATAGCCGGCCAGATCATCGAAGACCTGCAGGACGGCCCGGCGGTCGATGCCGGGGGCGCCGTCCTGGGCGACAAGGTCGTAGACGCGCCGGACCTGCTTCAACTCGGCCAGAAACTCCGCCTGCTCGGCTACCGCATGGGTGCGGTCCCACAGCAGGGTTTCGACCGTGGGCGACCGAGCGCCGGGATATGCCGCCGCGGTCGCGGCATCGGTGCTGGTCACCTCGCGCCACAGCGCCTTGTGCAACTGGACATCTTCATCCAGCGCATCACCGACGATGGCCTGCGTGACTTTCGGAATCGGGGCGTAGCGCAGGGTCACCGTCTTCGCGGGCAAACCTCTGGCATCGGTGCTGCGCGGCGTCAGGCCGGGCGTGTTGACCCCGCGCCGATAGATGCGGGCGGCGGGAGCCACGGGCGCCAACAGCCGGCCGACCGTCAGCAGATCCCCGGCGGTCACGATCCAGTAGCCGCGTGCCAGGGAGCCAAGCAGCTTGTCGAGCGCCTCCCGCAGCGTCGGGCTGGAGCCGGTCGGGATCGCGTAGCCGACCTCGCGCGGCAGGGCGTCCAGGGCTGCGACCAATGCGGTGTCCACGCGGGTGAGCGGCACTTTGGCGGCGACCGTCACCGCGAGGTGCTGGGCCAGTTCGCCGACGTGCCGGCGCCAGACGCCACCGGTCTTGTCGCCCTTCACCTCGCAGAGGATCTCCGGCGGGCGACTGCCGGTCACGATGATGCCGGTGGCCGGGTCCACCTTGAACTCGTTGCTCGCAGGCGTTCCAGTCGCGCGAGGGTCCATCCGGAATCCACGGTCCCATAGGTTGGGCACGCCCTCGATGGGGTGCCCGCCGTTGACGCTCCAGTGGTAAAGCCCGCCGATGATGCCGAGATAGGTCGGCTCCATGTAACAGTGGCCGAAGGTCCGCTCCTTCGTCCGGTCGGCCAGCGATTCGCCATCGCCGGTGCTGTACTTCTCGGTCAGGAGAGGATCGTCAAAGTCAGCCTCCCGCCCGCGAACCGACAGGTTGATGGTGCTGCGCTTGGAGTCCGGGTCGGGCATTTCCATGGTGACCAGGGTCACCACCTGGGCAGTGGCGTAGGGCGCCCCCTCCTCGATGACCTTTTCCGTCAGCGGCCAGCCCGCCAAGGCATAGTCGGTCAGCAGCAAGTTGAGCGGGCGGGCCGGGAGCGTGACGGTGATCCAAGCATCCGCCGTCACGTCGTAGACCCGCGCCTGTCGCTGTCCCTGCCAATCACGGGTGTTGTCTAATTCGACCGATCCGAGGGTGACCTTGGTGGCACCCATCGTCTCACCCAAGCGGGCGATGGACAGCGAGACGTCGGAGGGTTTTCCCACCAGCGGCAACCACGACAGCGCCGCCGGGGTGTCTCCGGTGCCGGACCGGTAGCCGGGCTTGGTTGACAGGTACCAACGATGAATGTGGCCGGACGCCAAGTGGAAGGCATCCAGCTCAATGAGATGAACTGTGGTCATCAGAACCCTCCGGTGCCGGTGAGCCTCTTTTCAGCGCCCTCGGTGGCCGCGGCGATGCGGTCGAGCAGGTCCGCGTGCTGCTGGGCGATCTTGGCTCGCTGCTCCTGGTCCATGCCCTCATTGCGCTCCAGGAGACGTGTCAGGCGCTCGACGGCTTGCCGCAGCAGCCGCAACTCGGCTGCCGTGCGGTCGTCGCTCCCTGACCGGCCCGGCGTCGGGGCGTAGTCCTGCCGGCGGATCGGCGCGATGTTCGACGCCCAACGGTCGTTGGCCGGCGGCTCCACCCCGGTCGGGTAGACGTAGCCAGCCGCCCCGAAGGTCACCTTCTCCGGCCCGAACTCGCCTACGATGTAGGATCGGCCCGCCTCGACAGGTCCGCCCGCCGCACGGAGCCCGACGCCGCCAAGCCGCTCCGCGACGGTGGCGGTGTTGTACATCGTATTCACTTCATAGGTCCCATTGGCGTGCAGCAGAGTGCCAATGGCGTTGAGCTGGACGAGGTTGTTCTGGATGCCTTGATTGATGCTGCCCAGGATGCCGGACAGCTTGTCGTCGATGCTGCGGCTGATCTGCACCGTCTCGGTCGTCTCGACCGTCTGCGCCACCGTCCGTGTGACCGTGCCGCCGGGCACAAGCGGGGACCCGGTCGCCGGGTCGATCTGCTGGCCGATCACGCGCTGCACCGATCCCGGCAGGATAATCTGTGCCCATTCAGCCGCGGTGAGCACTCGCCCAAGGCTTTGCTCGACGCTGCGACCAACGGTCATGGCGACGACGAGACCGGCGCGCTCCTCCGCGGTGAGGTCGCGCCCGATGGTCTGCGTGATGGTGCGATCAACGGCACCGCCCTTGACGAGTGCGGACACCTGCTCGCTGGTCAGGGCCGCGCCCATCACCTCGCCGACTGTGCGGGTAACGTCGCCGCCCAGCACGAGCTTGGCGACTTGGTCGCTGGTCAGCGTGACACCCAGCTTCTCGGCGACCGACCGGGTGATGTCGCCGCCAGCTATGAGGGAGGCCACTTCGGCGGCGGTCAGCGTTTTCTTCAAAACCTCCTGAACGTCTCGGATCACATCGCCGGCGCCGGCCAGCTTCCCCATCTCCTCGTCGGTCAGCGAGCGCTTAAGGCTTTGCTCGACATCACGGCGCACGACCTCGGCCGTCATGAGCGATGCCAAGTCGTCGCCCGACAGCAACGTCCCGAGCTTTTCTTCCACCGTCCGCAGCACGGTCTGCGTCTGCGTGAGCTTCTTCCTGTCGTCATCCGACAGGGCGTTCAGTTGCTCGGTGATCACCCGGAAGGTCGCAAGCTCGACATCGACCTTCACGGAGCCGCCCAGCTTCTGGATCTCTTCCAACAGCAGCTGGTCATAGGACTTCGTCGCCGGCAGCGTCTCCAGAGACGACAGCACCCAAGTGCGCATGGCCTGGGTTTCCTTGCCGCTCGCTGTCATAGCCTCCTGTGCGGCCATCAGGCGTTCGGCGGTCCCGGTGATGCGCGCCAAGGCGTCGACGTTACCGCCGCGCGCCAGGGCCAGATCCTCGCCGAACTGCGCCTTGGCGTTTGCCAGTGCGTCCCCAGGAGTGACGCCGACGCCTGCGGTAGAGCGCTGCTGGTCGATCCATGAGCGGATGGAGGCGCCGGCCGAGATGAGGGCCTTCTGCTTCTCCGCCAATTCAGCAGTCGCCTTTGCGGCCTGTTCCGCAGCGAGGGCCTGGTCTTCCATCTCATGGACTTCCAGCTTTCTCGCGCGGAGCAGCGGGTCGGTGACGTCGACCAGCTCGGCGACATGCTGGGCTTCCAGATTCAGGCGATCCGCTTCGTCCTGCGTGATCTGCCCCAGCGTGACCTGCGCGGCACGGACGCGCGCCGCGGCGTCGACCTCATAGGTGTCGCGCGCCGCCTGCTCAAGCTGCCGTTTGCGCTCGCTGGCAAAGGCGACGGCGACGTCATCGACCCCCTTCAGGGCCTTGGCCATCTCGTCGAGGGCCTTGGGGTCCAAGCTGTTGACGAGCGCGCCCATCTGCGCCTCATACAGCTTGATCGCCTTGGCGGGGTCCTGCCCGGCCACGACCAGGGCGGTCGCGGTCTTCGTAAAGGTCTCACCGATGGCCAGTGCGCTATCGATGGCGGACAGCCCCTTGGCCGCACGGATGCCGGAGTCGATGATACGGTCAAAGGCGCCGCCGACGCTTTCCGCCATGCCCTCGATGCCGAGGGTCAGGGCGGTGGCGCTGTCCCGCATGGCGATGAACTGGTCGGAAGCCTGCTTCACCGCCGCAGCCACCTGATCCGGCTGGGCCTTGCCAACCTCATCGAAGAGCTTGGAGAAATCGGTGCTGGCGAGTTGGAGATCAGCGACAAACTGCTCGACGCCGCTGGTCACCCCGCGATCCAGAACGATCTGGAGGTTGTCGGCCACCTGCGCCGGCAAGTCGCCACGCTCGAAACCACTCTTCATGTCGGCGGCGAACTGTGTGGCGAACCACGCGGCCAAACCGGCGGTATCCTCCTTTCCAAACTTCGCCGTCTGCCCAGCATACTCGGCTCGCAGCCCGTCCCGGTCACCGACCGCGATCAGGCCCTGGCCCTTGATCTGCTGGCCGGGCAGCAACGCCTCCAATGTCGCGGCGAGCTGCTGGATCTGGCTGCCGATGCCCTGCGCGGCCTGTCGATTCTCCGCGCTGTATTTCTTCCCCTCCTGTCCGCCGACCGTGGTGGTGCCGGCGGCGAAGTCGATGGAGACATTGCCCTCCCGGTTCGATGGCTTGGTCTGACCGCCAAAAATGCCACCGAGCAAGCCGGCACCACCGCCGATGAGTGCCCCGACCGGCCCCCCAATGAGGAAGCCGACGCCGGCGCCACCGGCCGCACCGATGCCTGCGGACACCACCTTGTTCGCGCCGAACATCCCGGGAAGCATTCCGATGCCGAAACCGGCCGCGGCAGGACCAAGCACGCTGGCAAGCGCGGAGCCGCCAGCCGTCAGGCCGCCACCAGCGGCCATGGCTGCGTCACCAGCACCAGCCGCAAGGGTGCTGGCCGCACCAGCGCCCGCACCACTACCGGCGGCGATGCCAGATCCACCAGCACCCCAAGCGGCCATCACGTCAGCCGCAGCAACTTCGGCTATCGTGGAGGCCGCAGCACCCTGAGCCGCAATGGACGCCCCGCCGATGCCCAGAGCCGACGCAGCACCGTTCAGCGCCCCGTTCATCCACGAAGAGGGAATGAACTTAGCGCCAAGCGACAGGTAGTCTCCGACGCCGCCCATACCGCTCTGGTTGGCGGCGTTCTGGTTGGCGTTGGAGCCGAAAGCGTTCCACAGGGATGGAGAGCCGCCGCCGAAAACGGCGTTCCTCATGGGGTTAATGAACGCCAGCTTCACCATGTCGGAAGCGATGGACGCAATAACGCCCTTCATGACGCTTCCGAAGCTTACCCCCTCGCCCTTGCCGGCGACAAAGGCGTCGACGATGGCGTCTCCCACCCGTTCGAAAGCCCGCTCCAGCGTGTCGGCGACCGCCTTCATGGCGTCTTCCTGCCGCTGGATCGACAGTTCGAGGTCGGCGTTCGCAATGGCCGCATTCCGGGCGTTATCGACCCGCTGGCGCTCAGCAGCCGTCAGGGACTCGTACGTCTTGTTCTGCGACTTCAGCCAAGAGTCGATATCCGCTTGGACCTGGATCGCGGACTTCTGCTGGTCGGTCGCCCCGAGCATTTGGGCGCGCACCTCCAGTTTCTTCCGCTGCTCGTCAATCTGGTCGTTGAACTTGGCGATGGACGCGCCGAAGTCGGCAGAAGTCCCCTTATGGAGCAGGTCCAGATAGTGGGCATACGCCTTGTTGAACTGATCCGTGCCAACCGCTCCCTCCCTCAGCGCCATGGCGTGTGCCTTGGACGCGAGTTCGGCCGCCTGGACGGCGGGCGCACCTTGGGCGTAGGCCGCCGCAAGGGCTTCCTGTGCCCGGATCTGGTCAAGGATCGGCTGCGTCTGGTCGCCGCGGATTTGCCGGACGGTCGCGGCCTCCTGCGCCTCAAGGGCTTCGCGCGTGGCTTGCCCAAGCCCCTTCAGCGAGGCGGCGGCAACGGCGTTCTCAATGGTCGCCCGGCGCTGCGCCGCTTCTCCCTGTCCGGCGGCGGCGGCGAGGCGGTCCTGCGCTGCGACCTGAAGGGAAAGTTCGCGCGTGGCATCGGCGGTGCTGGTAGCAATTCCGGCATTCGCCTGCGCAACTGCGGTCTGCGCCTGCGCGCTCCGCTGAGCGACGGTGGTGGCGGTGCCGAGAAGCGCGATGCGGGTCCGCTCCTGCACCAGATACTGCTCGCGCGCCGGGCCGACCATGCCGGCGGCCTGCTGCTCGACCTTGGCGAGTTCGCGGCTTTTGAAGGTTGCTAGGTCGAGACCGGAAGCCTGAACCTGTGTCAGGTCGGCGATCTGGTTCTTCAGGGCTTCGACGGTCCGCCCGCCTTGTGCCGCGGCCGAGCCCATGCCGGGGCCGAGGCCCTTTTGCAGCGTGGCGAGGTCGCCTTCGGCCTTCCGGAGAGTTGCGCCGAGGTCGTCATACTTTTGCGCAACGTCGAGGGCGGCGCGGCTGGCGGCGTTGTTGTTCGCCGCGATGCCTTGCATGGCCGCACCTCGGTTCCGCTCGCGCGCCAATTCGCGAAGCCGCTCCACCTCCTGTTCGGCTTGCGCGAGTTCCGGGCTGACAGAAGGGCGGGGGCGCATCGGCTCTCCGATGGACTGCCCCGGCTGCCAGGACTTGTCGCGGGAACCGAGCGCGTCTTCTTCCTGCTTCATCTCCCGCAACTTCGTCAAGGACGCCTGCGCTGCGGAAAGGCGCTCGTCCAGCGATGGTCCCTTCACCGCGCGGTCGATGGCGCGCCCCATGGAGTCGCCCGCGTTGCTGGCGGCGCGAGCAACCCAATCCCACGCGCGAGCCCAGACGCTCGTGTCGTCGGCCGCTCCCTTCACCCGCTGGGTCAGCGCTTCGGTCAACACGCGCTGCGCTTCGGTTTTGTTTCCGGTCTCCTGGAGACGGCGTACGTGGTCGAGCATCGCGCCGGATAGCAGGTTGTACCGGTCCGCCAGTTCCGCCGCGCCGCGCGCCGGGTCTTTCATAATTCCGGCAAGTTCCGCAGTGGCAGATACAGCGTCCTGCCCGGTCAGCACGGCATAGTCGCGCGTGATTCCGATGAGGCTCTGGATAGTGCTTCCGCCAATCGCGCCGACGCGGTTGTATTCCGCCACCATGCTGCGGGCAGCCTTGACGGAGACGTCGCCGGCTTCCGCTGCCGTCTCAGCCAAGGCTTCCATCTGCCCAGCGGTCGCGCCGAGCGTGTTACCCATGAGCCGGTTAGCGTTGGTCATCTCGCGCACCGACGAGGCGTAGGATTCCCGAAGGCCGATCACGCCAGCCGCCGCCGCGACGAACAAGCCGATGGCAAGCACGGCAATACCGATCGGGGTCAACAGAAGCTGCATCGCCCGACCAAGGCCACCGACCGCACCGGTGGCCTGTGGGCCTTGCTGCATCAAAATGAGTAACGGGTTCTGCCCACCGGCAAGCTGAACAGCCGCATCCTGAAGCTGATACGTGAGGTTCGTTACCTCGTGCGCAGCTAATTTGGTCGAATGTGCGGCGTTATCATTTGAACTCGACGCTTTCAGCATGTTTTCGCGATAGCGCGTTACTGCTGAGACATGCTGTTGCTGGGTGATGAGGCCATGCGCCAACAGTTCATCGGTGTCGGCGACACTTTCAGCGAACAGGCGTTGTGCCTTCGCGGCAGGGTCCAGGCTTTCCTTCAGAGCGCTGGCGCGGGTGGCCAGCAGCGCCATCTTGCGTTCGTTTTCCTCGAACACAGCCGCCGACTCTGCGGCCGATTTCGAGGCGCCCGGCGATACGCCGAGGGCTCCGTTGAATTGGGCTTGCGAACTGCGCGCGTGCAAGTCGTCGAGTTGCTTTTGCGAGCGCAGCAGGTTCTCATTCGAGCGGGCGAGCGCCGCGTTGCCGCGCTCGTACTCAGCCTGGGCAGTGTTCTCGCGCCGCTTGAGATTGATAATCTCGTCGGTGCGGCGCTTGAAATCGGCAACCATCGACTTGGTAGCCGCCTCTTGTGCCGCGATTTCTTCGGCAGCGGTCTTCTTGATTAGGGCCAATGCTTCGGACGCTGCCTTTCGCTCCTGTTCGGCGATTTCGGTTTTCGCACCCTTATGCAGATCCGCGATGCGCCGGTACTCTTCCTCGGCGCCCGCGATCTTCCGGGCGGCGGCCTGCTTGACGGCATCCTCCTGCTGCCTAAGGTCGGCCTTGATGATGTCCAGCATTTCACGTTGCGATGCACGGGCGGCAGAGACTGCCCGGCGGCCACCCTGGTCTATGGCTGCGGCCATGCTGGAGGACAGCCGGTCGATCTGAGAGGCGAGATCGCCTGAGAACTTGGTTCGCCCGAAGTCCTGTAGTGACGCGACGGCGTTCTTCGCCCGCTCGCGCAGCACATCAAATCTGACGGAGAGGTCGTTGACCGCGCGGTTCTGCGCCTGGACGGCCTGCTCGGCAGCCCGCATCTGCGCCTGGATCGCCTGCATCTGCCTTCGGAAGATGTCGGCAGCGGTAGCTCCGGCCCCCAAAGTGGAATTGTACCGGTCCACAGCGGACATCCCATCGCGGGCGCTGTTCGCGATATCCTCCAGCGTTCGTCGGACCACGCGCCCGCCTTGCTCGGCGCCGGTCGGGTCTACGGCTACGCGAAGAACAGCATCGGTCATGGCAGGCTCCGGAAACAAAAAAGCCCGCCGGAATGGCGAGCTTCATGGTGAGGCGGCGTCGAGTGCGGGGGCCGCTTGGCGGCGGGCCAGCGGTGCGAGGATTCAGCGATGTGGGAAACGGAGGGATGCGATTTTGGTAGACGCACCTATCCCCTGGAAATGTTATAGCGCGCCGGACGGCGGCGGTCTATGGCGGTTGGATTTCGGAATCGACTTTGGCGCTTATCGGCGGCAGGATGGCGCCAAAAAGGAGGATGGGCCGTGCGAGTTCTCGCCACCGCATTGTTATCCGCTGCGCTGTTTTCGCTACCGGCCACGGCGGCGGATCAACCGAAGTACGGCAGCCGAGTTCAGACCAATGGAACAGGCTTCGCCTGCGAAGATCTCAGCGCATTACGAGAAGCCGAGGCAGCGCGTTCAGCTAAAGATGATAATTGGCTCGGAGCCATCGGCGAATGTGTTTACTTGCGCGATGGGGTGAACGCCGCTGTTGTCGGAAGCGATGGCGACTATGTGCATATAAGGGCCATTATGCCCAATGGCGCCGGATCGCGTTATTGGGTGGGTAAGTCGTCATTGAAGGCACCATGCTTTGTCGGCAGCGGGTGCAAGTGAAGGGGCGCCGCATTTCTGCGACCCCCTTGCCCAAACCACGTTGCGCCTTTCCTTGCCGCACCGCACCCGACCACTCCACGTCTCGCCAAGCCTGCCAGACCAATTGGTGCTCTTCGCACCGCTCAGCGGGACCGTAGCCCCGCTGGCCGCTGCGAACAGCGTCCATGCCATGCCCCACCGTGCCAGGCCCATTTTTGGCTCGCCAGGCCGGGGCTTACCGTGCCACGCCGTGGCAGATGGTGCCATTCGCACCGCAGAAGGGCCGGCGTACCGGCCCCTCCCCGCTGCGAACAACGGTCCTTACCTTGCCGTGCCATGCCGAACCAAACATTGGCAAGCCTAACATTGCCCAGCCGGTCCGAACCACGCCATGGACTTAGGCCACTTCAAATCTTCCGAAACGAGGCCGCCAATCTCCGATACCAACCTGTTCCCCAGCCGCTTGCAAGAAGCTTTTCACCTCTCGAGCATTGACCATGGTCGGGAGGAACTTCACCTCTATCTCCGCCGACCAGTTATCGAACCGCGGGCGCGTGCGCATCACCTTGGCCGTGCCGACCTTCACCGGAACGCGGAGGCGGAAGCGCTCGTCAGCCCAAAGCTCTTCGGCCGAGGTCGGGCCGTCGTACAGCAGCGGTGAGTTGTTCTCGACCAGAAGACCGGCCTTGGCCTGATTGCCCTTCTTATCCTTCTTGGCCCCAGCGATCAGCACAGCCTCCATCATTTCGCCGGGGATGCACGGACGGCCGCCGCTCATGTAGAGCGAACCGTAGAACTCGCGCCGACCCATCTCGACGTGATCGGCATCAGTCTTTTTCCGCTTGCTGGAAATTTCGGCGATGCTCTTCGCAAACGAGTTCAACGGATCCGCGAGTTGGCCGTTGTGCATCAGCAGGGACGACACGCCGATGATCTTGAACTTCAAAATTTCGTATGCCATGATCCATACTTTCATGTGTTGGGGCGATGCGCGACACCTCTGCCGGCTCAATGGCGGTGTTTGCGTATCGCTTTTTTCTCTGCTTGTCGGTTATCAGGTCGTGACACGGAACGCACAGCGTTGTCAGCGCGTCCAGGCAGTCGAGATCCCAACGTCCACGTGGCGGGTAGTATCGATGGTGCACTTCTAAACGAGCATTCTCCTCAGTCGCATTGCAAAGCCGGCAACGGCGCCCGTCGCGCTGAAGGGCTTGCTCGCGTAGGCCACGCCATGCTTGCGACGATATGTACTCGGTGTATCCCATTATGGGGTCCAAGCTACCATCAGAAGAGTCGTTCAGCTATGCGACTCATCGGTCGCAAATCCACGAGCCCACATAATAAGCAGATACCTGAACCACTCCAGTTTGGTCGGCATCCGATCCCCGGCTTCTTGATTGCAGAGGCGGTGTGCGACGACCTGATTCACCAGAGCGTTCCTTGGTCCACCCTTGGCGAGGGGGATGAAGTGGTGGGTGCTGGGAGCTTCCGGCCCGCCGTCCTCCGGGCCAAGAGGACGACCACAGAGGAAGCAGCAACCTTGCTGGTAGCGGACGAGACGCTGTCGTCGACGCGCCAGCTTGGAGCGAGCCATTTCCATCACGCTGCCTCGACAGGATTCAGAAGAACCGGCCTCCCAACGGTGAGGGCGTGCAGGTCTCGGACCAGATCCAGGATGAGGCGTGAGGATGTGCTCTCTAGGCTACCGTAGATCCGGCCGTAGATGGGCTGGGTTGGATCGTCTAGGACGAACGGACTCCGGAGTTCAATGACTTTGAAATGCGCCAAGAGGCGGACTTTAACTAAGATTCCGTCTATCGTCGCGACCGGAGTGGACTGGATCAGTCGCATCAACTGTATCAAGTCTGCTTGCGCTTTCCGGGAGCCCTCAGGGTTGGTCTTGGCGAGGGCGAGCTGCCGGCGCCACGCATCACAGAAGGCGCGCCAAGCGGCCACGAGTTCCGCATCGGGATGGCCGGTCGTGACGTCGTTAGTAACAGCGCTGGGCGTCGAGCCAGACCGGCTGGATTCACCAGGAGCGAAGATGGCGCGGAGATGGGGGTCGTGGATCTGCGGGCCGGGTTGGGTGATGGTGATGGTCGGGGAGGCCATTGCCGGAAATCCCGTCGTATTGAGGTGACGGAATTAGGTGTAGTGCCTAGTGCGGTTTGCGTCAATTCTAAAAATACGCGCTGCGCCTAAAATGCTTGGCGTGATGCCTAGCCTGCCATATAAGAGGCGCATGATCATTGGACCGCAAATACGTGCCGGCCGCGCACTGATTGGGATGAAGCAGGCCGAATTGGCGGTTGCAGCCGACGTGTCGCTGGCAACGCTGAACAATATTGAACGCGGTGTCTCCGATCCGAAGGCATCCACGCTTCAGGCGATCAAACGCGCCCTCGAACAATCTGGGGTCTTGTTCATCGACCAAAACGGCCACGGCCCCGGCGTGAGGCTGCGCGACCGAACAGAGTAGGGCGGACCAACATCTCCTAAGAACCAGTGGTCTACAGAGTGTGCTGACGGGCAGGGGTGAGAGGGCATGACAGCTTCGTCCCCGTACTGCACATGGTTTGACGACCCGGATACCTTCTCGGGGTCAAGTTCAAGAGACCCCGTAGTAGTGCTTCAGTAAACCGACGGGTAGTTTTCTGCGGGAACCGGCGGTGGCTTGGCCCGTTGACCTGACGCGCCATATCTAGGAGGGAGCCCCGCGTCAAGCACACAATATCCTGGGTCGGGTCTTGCCTAGCCCAAACGAGAGAGGCCATAATGTCCTCGCATTCTCGATGGGGGCTTTGTCGTGTTGGTGTTCATTGATGAAAGTGGTGATCCGGGCTTCAAGACCGAGAAAGGCTCTACTCCCATCTTCGTGGCTTCAATGGTCATCCTTCGTGACAATGATGACGCGAGGATAACCGAAGACGCTATCAGGAGACTGCTTGTCGATCTTCGTTGTGCTCCGGAGTTCAAGTTCAACAAGTGCGACTTTGAAAAAAGGGATGCTTTTTTCCAGGCGGTTCGCACCCTTCCTTTTCGCGTTCGTGCGATTGCTGTCGAGAAGAACGTTATATATTCCCCGCATATTCGATGCGACAAAGAGAGATTTTATGAGTTTTTCGTTGCGCAGATGATGACCCATGACGGGAATACGCTGCAGGATGCCAAAGTTATTATCGACGGTTCGGGTGATCGAGAGTTTCGAAAGAAGTTAGGCGCACGGCTGCGCCGTGAAATGGGGCCGGGGAGACTGCGCGACGTCAGATTCAAGGACTCTGTTGCTGATCCGCTTCTGCAACTTGCAGATATGTGTGCAGGAGCGATTGCCAGGTCATATCGAACAAATCGAGAGGATCCTGGCCGATGGCGACAAATGCTACGGTCAAGAATATCTGACGTCTGGACTTTCAAGTGAAAAGGTGCGTCCCCAGGCCCTATCTCAACAGCCGTTGAGCACGCACACCAATCTGGTGACAGTTCGGGTCGCTGGGGACGACTTGGCAATCCATATATGCTCCAGATATCTCTTGACGTCAAGCACGGCGTTGGAACGAAATAGGAACGTACAGCTCCTTAGGGGCAACTCTTTGTGGATAAGTCAATGCGTTATCGCTCATAAGCTTTCATCGTGCATACAAGTATGGGGATGAGGAGAGCAGTTTTATGTTTCTACCCCACTCTCCTTCGGCTTCAGGAACTCGATGTCCATCGCGTGGATGAGGTCCCAGAAGTCGTCCAGATCATCGGGATCATCGATCCCACACTGCTCCCGCCCATAATGTGCGGCGGCGGTCCACGGGATCTGTCCCGGTGCCATGCCGATACCCCGGCAGGTGGTGAGCCGCCAGAAGGCGGCCCACACCCAATCGAGGGAATGGTCAGGTTCGGGCTCACCGTCCAAGGCGTGCGGGTCGAGGCCGGATTCGACCAGCCCCTCAAGGAAGCCCCGTTGGGGCTCCCAATCGAGGGTCCACCTCAGGCGGTCACGGAGTTTCCCGACTGGTCCTCCACGACCTTCTTGCGGAAGTTGCCCATTTCGGCCGCTTCCTTGTAGAAGTCGTTGAAGCTGTCCGGCTGGAGCGTGAACAGGGCGACGGCGTTCTCGACGCTGAACGGAGCCTCGGCGTTGGGGTCGGTGCCTTCGGGAACGGTCTCGTAGATGTCGGCCATGACGACACCATCCCACCTCGGCAGCAGCAGCTTTTCCGCAGCGGCCTGGATCAGCAGCTTCTGGAAGATGTCCTGCTGCTGCTGGGCCAGCGCCTCGTCGTTCGCGCCGACCTTGGCGTTCAGGAGGCGCTCATGCGGCTTGCGGAGGACCGTCATGCGGGCCTGGAAAGCGGTGTTGGAGCCGCCGGCGCGCTTGGACTGGAAGCCCCAATTGCCGATCTCAATGCGGACGCCGGAGACGGATTCCAGGTCGCGGTCGGTGCGATAGAATTCACGGTTGGTCAGAACGGTCATGATCTCAGCTTTCCAATGTCGGTTGGATGGGATGGGGTAGGGCGGTGCCGACACACCGCCCCGTGACGCCCGCGATGGGCGAGCGCCGTCACCCCGCCGGCCAGGGGCAGGCAGGTTTCCCGGCTGTCGGTCCGGGGTCTCGGTGTTCTGTTCGGGTTGGCCGCTTAGTTCTGGCGGCGGGTCCGCTTAGTGCCGGTGGCGGAGGCGTCGCCGGAGGCTTCCGTGGTCGGCTCCGGCTGTTCCACGGGCGCCTCATCGACCGGCGCGGCCTCGTCGGGCGCCGGCTCGGTGATCACCGCCGGCTCCAGCTTGGTCCACATCTCCGGGTGGGAGATGGACAGCACCTCGGCGTCGGCCTCGAAGGAATCGTGCGTCTGGAAGCCGTCCGGAAGCCCGGCGACGACGACGCTCTCGACGTCACCACCCTCGGTCCGCCGGAAGTCGGAACGATCAGGGTCGGTCCAGATGAGGCGGAAGCCGGTGTCCTCGACACCGTTGATGGTGATGGTCCAGGTGTGGCCCTCGGCCCGCTTGATGTGCGCGTTCTGCATCGTCACCACCCTCACGCCGCCAGCCGGTCGAGCTGGAAGGTCTTGCCGGTCACCGGGTCGGGATTGCCTTCGACCTCGAACTTCGCGACAACCGGCTGGTTGCGGCCCCCGGCCACGACCTCGGGGTTGTTCAGGAAGCCGTTCAGGACGGTCAGGACATAAGCCTGGCCAGCGGCGTCCACCTGCCGGAAGGAGAGCGGCCCCGTCGCCTCGTTCCGATACCGGTCGTAGAGGTCGAAGGTCTTGAAATAGATTTCTGCGGTGCCGGTGGCGGAGAGGTCGCCGCGGATCATTCCCTCGGCGCCGGTCGCACCCATGCCGTAGTAGGCGGCGGCGCCTTCCTTCTGGAAGTTCAGGTTGAGCGCCCGCACCGTCGCGGCGACGACGGCGCCGTCCAGCAGCAGCCCCTGGAAGCCGGCCACGTTGTCGATGACCTGCCCGGTGGGCGCCGGCATGACCCCCCCCGTCGAGCTGTCGCCAACGGCCTTGACTTCCTGCTTGCTGAGGGCGTTGAAGCTGCCCGAGGTGAACTGGCCCTGCTGCGCGTTGATGCTGCCACCGGTGAGAAAGGTGCCCGGATAGGTCAGGTAGCCAGCGCTGCCGAGCTTCTTCTGCATGAACAGCGTCTGGACGAGGTTGCTGTTGCGGATCATGGAGCCCTTGATGGTGACGGCGGCAGCAGCAGGCGTCTCATCCACCAGCGTCTTGCCGACGACGAGGATGGTCTGGTTGTCGGGCTTCGACCAGACCTGGACGTAGAACGAGGGGCCGTTCCCGGCGGGCCCCACCGGACCGCAGCCCTTCACCTTGATCCACTGCCGCAGCTGGACATTCTGGAACTTGTTGGCGGTGGTGCTGGTGATCTTGTTGCCGCTGGCGACGAAGGAGATGTCGCCCGAGGCCCCGGCGATGTTGAGCTGGGCTCCCCACGACGAGTTCAGCAGCGAGCACCAGAGGTCGTCGTGCGTGCCGAAGGACATCGCGAAGTTCAGCGAGCCGTCCGCCGATTCCTGCGTCGTCACCGCGGCGGAGACCTGCGCGAAATCGTTGATTTCCTCGGGCCGGCGGCGGTCCTTCTTGCCCTTGAAGCCTTCGCCGGTAAAGCGGACGGCCTGGAAGGTTGTCGTCGGGGCTTGGCCCCAGACGGTTTCGAGGCCGTAGGACAGCTCGACATTGCTGGTCTCGACGGCACCCTGGTAACCACTGGTTCCCATCTCGGTTCACCTCATTGTGGATGTGGAAAAGCGAAGGGCCGCCCGGATGAGCGGCCCTAGTTCGGGTTCTGCGAATTGCTGTGTGGTGCAGGCCTCAGTAGATGGTCTGGCGCAGGAAGGTGATGGTCACCGATCCCTGGTACCAACCGCGACCGTCCGCCCCGACGTCCGTGTAGACCATACTGCGGAGGGCGAGCGGGCCGGGCTCCCGGAAGAAGGTGGCGAAGTCGGCCAGCACCTCGTCGCCGTATAGGGCTGCCTGCGGCGCGCCGTCGGCCTCCGGCACGAAGGCGTCGACAATGGCAAGGCCGGTGCTGCCGATGTTCACCACACCCATCTCCAGCGGCTGGCCGCCGGCCGCTTTCCTTGAGAGGCGGATGTATGGCTTCGCGGCGCCGGTCACCGGGTCCTTGCAAACCGTGTCGATGTCCAGTTTCTCGCCCCAAGGCTTCGCGATGGGAATGAGAGGATGGCGTTGCGCCCAGCCGGCCTCCAGGATGCCGAACAGCGTCTCCAGTTCGGCAGCGCTGCCATAAGGGGTCGCCATGCTCAGCGCCCTCCGGTGCCGTTCTCGCGCGCCGCTTGGGCGACGATCTGGTTAAGCTGGGACTGCACGTCGGCCATCGTCACCCGCACGAAGCCTTCCGGGGCCTGCGCCGAATGACCGTATTCGAGCCGCTTGATGTAGGCGGCGCCGTTCGCGATCAGGATGGTCCCGTGACCGACGACGGTGTAGCCTGCGAGCGCCGCGACATCGGCGGCGGTGTGGTCACCGATCGGGCGCACCGCGACCTGATCGCCGCGGACGAGGATCTGCCATTGGCTGCGGGCGTGCCCGGTGTCGACCGGGGTCCTGCCGATGACGCCGTTGTAGATGGCCAGCGCCAGCCGCTTGGTGAGATCCTCCACCGTCGCGTCGATCTGGTCGGCGAAAGCGCGCAGGTTCCGTGAGAACTCGAAGAATCCGCCTTGGCTGCCGGGCGAGGCTTTGAAAGGCATCGGTGCCTCCAGAAACGGGAAGGGCGCCGCCAGCAGCATGTGCCGGGGCGCCCTGTCCTGGTCGATGATGGGTGATGAGGGTCAGCCCTCCAGAAGCGCCTTGGCCTGCTTGAAGGACACCTTGGTCTTCGCGCGGACGGTGACGGCCTCACCGGTGCGGGGGTTCCGCCCCGGACGCTCCTCGGTGTGCTTCACGGTGAAGTTGCCGAAGCCGTGGAGCTGGACGTCGTGTCCGTCCTTCAGCTCAGCACCGATGGCGCCCAGCACCATGTCCAGGGCTTCGCCGGCGGCTTTCTTGGTGACATCGCTCTTCTCGGCGATTGTGTCGATGACGTCCTTCTTACTGCGTGTGCTCATAATGGTGTTACCTTCAGTGCTTCTTGCCGAGGCCGATGCTCTTCGCGAACTCGGACCGCTTGGCGGCATAGTTCGGAGCCGTCATCGGGTAGTCCGCGGGCAGCCCCCACTTGGCCCGGTATTCCTCCGGAGTCATGCCGAAGGCCGAGCGCAGATAGCGCTTCAGCATCTTCAGCTTCTTGCCGTCTTCCAGGCAGACGATGTAATCCGGGGTCACCGACTTCTTCACCGGCACGGCGGGGCGCAGTTCCACCGGTTCCGGTTTGGGGGCTTCGTGGCCAACGGTGGCGAGGGCGCCATAGGTGATCGACACCAATTCCGGAATCTTGTCCGGGGCGACGTTGTGATTGCCGACATAAGCGGCGACGACTTGGGCGGTAAGCGCCTGAAGGCCGGCGTTGTCGGACGCGGCGGCAGTGTTCACTTGCTGAGCCTCATGGATGCTTGATGGTTGCTGTGCAGTCACCGTAAATCCGATGAGTTCTGACAAACAATACGGTTTCTTATGCCTGAGGAGTGCGAATTCTATTTTTATGTTGGAGAATTCACAGCGCCGATATTTTCGGTTTCATCTGCGCCGCTTTCCGGCGCGCGATCACCCCCGGATCGGTGTGGCGTCGCTCGGGACAACAGCCCGCAGGCGCGGCCTCAACGCCCGCCCGTAAACGCGGCGATAGAGGTCCGCCACGGTGGGGTGTTGACCGGGCTGGAACGGGCGCCGGTGCACCTCGGGGAATGGCTGGCCAAGGCAGGACGGGCGGCTCACGGAACCGGAGCCGGAACGGCGGACATCGTAGGACGCCGCCTCCGTGAAAAACGGGGACGTGAAGTCGGTCATGGTGGTGGTCCGAGATGGTCGAGTTGAGGGTCTACCCTGGAAGGTCGAGGCGGAGGTCTGCTCGTCAGGCGCAGCGGCACTCGAAAGCCGCGCCGGCAGGGTCGGACTGCACAGGCGGGGCGCCTGCAGTCCCCGCAGGCACGATGCTGATGACGCCACCCGGCGTCGTGATCCGGTCCCCGGGCCGAGGTGCGACACCGACCGGCAGAGTGGCGCCCAAGATGATAGTCCGCTTGTCCGTGGCGCGGACAATGCCCCCGGCGATGACGTGATCCGAGTAGCCGGTCACCAGCCCCTTGCAGGGGTGCTCGACCACGCGGGCGGCGAACTCGACGGAGCCGCCGTTGACCGGGGCGGAGGGGAGGGGAGGGGCGAACTCCACACCGGCCAGCTTGCCGCCCGCCGTCGTGGTGGTGTTCGTCACCGTGTAGGTGGTGGCGGAGGCGCCGATCCGGAACGTGGCGCCAAGCGCCAAGCCGGGGATGGAAACAGGCACGTCCTTCAGGTTGATGCTGGTCGCGCCCGCGGCGAACGTGCCGTCGATCCTGGCGCTCCCTCCATCCTGTTGCCGGTGGAGCGTCAAGTCGTAGGCGGCGCCAGCGGCGGGAAGGGCCTTGGCCGCGATCTGCGCGACCCGGCGGAGGAGACGGGTTGGAGCGGTCATAAGGACGTCCTGAAAACGAGTAGGGCCGCCGGCTCGGTGGAGCAGGCGGCCCTGAATTGGGACACGACAGGGGTGGTGAGACGTCAGTTGGTCGTAGCCTGGATCACTGAATGAGCGCCCGGAAGATGATCGTTCCATCCGGCTGTGTTTCTCGGCTTAAACCCGGCATGCGGCCTCCAAGTCTGTTGGCCATGCGCGGATCGACCTTAAGAACGCTGGCACTGTTGCCGCCGTCACGGGTGTTGTAGACGATGGACCACAAGGTGTCGAAGTCGCACCCCTTCTCAATCTCCATGGTCAGGCGTCGAATTTCCGCGACCAACGCCAGCGTGGTTGCCGGGTTCGTATTGACGATATGCTGAGCGTGATGCTCACCGACGCACCCGGCTTCAAAGATGACCGCCTCATCATTCTGATCAATGACAGCACTGGAACTCGATGGATGGTCGGGTAAGCGCCAACGTTCTCCGTGACCTCCAGCAGCTAGCGCTCCAGCTTCCAACCGGTCCAGCATCTGTTTCAACGTTTCACGGGCGTCAGTCACAGCTTGCCTCCTCATGATGGTAATATTCAGGTCGGGGTATGGCATCCCGCGACTAACGCTAACCCACCACTTCTATAATGTACTCCAAATGTGCATTAACGCCACCCCTGGTGATGAGGTGGCGTTAACGGTCGAAGGATCAGGTGGCGTTGCGCTCGATGTTCGGCTCCGCGGTGGACGCGGTGCTGCTGGCCGTCTCGGAGAGGCGCTGGGGCGGGCTTTCCTTGTCGCCATCAGCCTCCTGCTCCGCAGATGGCTCACCGTCAGAAGACTGCCCCGCCTGGGCGGTGAGGATCTCCGACACGCGGGCGCGAAGCGTCTCCTCCTTCGTGGCCGGCCCCGGCTCCTTGCCGGTGACCTTGGCGAGCCACGTCAGCAGGTCCCGCTTCGTCGCCTGCTCCAGGTCGATCGGCGGAAGACCGCCTTCCTCGCTGTTGCTGAGTTCCTGAATGGCGGCCCCGCCGATGGGCAGATTGGCTTTCGACGGGGCGCCGACGATTTCGCCGTTCCGAACCATGAGGTCGTAACGGCGGCCCGGCTCGTTGTCGGGAACGGGTTCACCGATTTCGATGAACCCATCCCCCCAACGCAGCCGCTTTGAAGCGACGTACGGCATGGGCTTACGCGCTCACCACGTCGGAGAAGAAGACGCCGACATCCGGGCAGACCAGTTTGATGTCGTAGGCGGCGCGGGCCTCGATGTAGTCGGAGTGGTGGCGATCCTCACGACCACGCTGGATTACCCCGCCCCAATCCGCCGTGGCGCCCGGCAGCAGGCCGGTCCAGGCGAAGGTGTAGCCGCCGGAGGGCTCCTCCATGGCCGGCTCCTTCGCCGCGTAGGACAGCAGCATGCACTTGCTGTCCACGATGAAGGTCAGGTTGTCGGTGGCCCCCTCCTTCGCGGTGTTGTAGATCGCCGAGGGCGTCAGGATGCGCTCCACCTCGAACAGCTCGGCCAGGAGTTCATCGGTGATGATGCCCTTCTGGGTGTACTGGATCTTGCCGATGATGTCGGAGTGCTGCTTCAGCACGCGCTTGGTCGCCCGGCCCAGCGTCAGGGTGTTCGGTTCATAGCCGGTCTGCTCAGCCACCCGGTCCTTGTACTTCGAGATGACGCCGATCGGGTCGGAGCCGGACTGGTCGAACCGGAGGAACTGGCTGGCGCTCGGCCCGGAGTTGACGCCGGCGACATCGGTACCCCAGACACCGGTCTTCAGGTAGGTGGTGGCGGCGATGCGGTCGCGCTTGATGAGGTGCTGACCGACCAGCAGGCGCATGCTGGCCTTGTCGGGGTTGAAGGGCTTGTCGGCGTTGGCGCGGGTGCGGTCGTCGATCATGGTGCCGAGGCCGTACTCAGTGCACACATAGCTCGCCGTTCCGGTGTCGAATCCGACGATGGGCACGGCGCCGCCGAGTGGGCGGGCCTTGACCTGATCGCGGAAGAACGCGCCCTTCGGCCAGACCGTGTAGAGGTCGGTCTGCTTCATCACCTGGACGGTGGGGAACAGCTTGTCGGCGAAGAACTTGTCCTGGGACTGGACGTAGCCCACGGACATGTTGGTCAGCACGGCATCGACGTGAAGATCACGCGGAGTGGGATTCGGCATTGTGGCCCGCCCTCCTTACGGCGGTGGCAAAAAGAAGCCCGCCGGTGAGGGCGGGCCGCGGTGACTGGTGATGCTGGTGGAGTGGCGGTTACGGCGTCGGGACGATGGCGCCCGCGTTGATGAGTTGGACCTGGATGATCTCGCCGGCCGCGCCGCTCTCCATGGCGCGGGCGACGATGCGCTTGCCGGCAGCCGCCGTGATGAGCTGGGCGTTTGCATTCACGGCAAGCAGGGCGCCGAAAGCGACGTTGCCGCCGAGCTTGGCCTTGGGGCGGCCGGCGAGGGAGACGGTGCCCTGTTCGCCCGACTTCGGCTTGTCCTCCAGGATGCCCAGGATGTCCTCGCCGTCGCCGGCCGTCACGAGCGCGCCGTCGCCGTTGAACTTCACGGCGTGGAACTGCTTGGTGGAGAGGTCGGCCCCGGCGGGGAACGCCTCCAGGTCCAGGATCTGGGTCGCGGCCATGTTACTTCATCTCCTTCAGGTATTCGGCCTGGAGCGCCGCATCGGCGTCGAACGCCTTCTCCAGCGCCGCGGCATCGGTGAGGGACGGGTCGGCCTTCTGCAGCTCCGCGGCCTTGGCCTGAGCCTTTGCCAGAGCGGTGCCCCCCGCGGCCCCGCCGCCGCCGGACTTGCCGATCTCGCCGGACAGCACATTCTTGCCCACGGCCTCGTTGCCCGCCTTCAGCACAGCCTCCAGCGTCTTGCGCACCGGCTCGTCCATGCCTTCCATGGCCTTCAGGACGCCGGCCATCTCCTCACCCGAGGCGGGCAGGTTGCCGAAGTCGGTGCCGGCCTTGGCGACGCGGGCGGTGTGTTCGCGGGCTTCCTTCTCGGCCTTGGCGAGGGCCTTCGCCTCGTCCACGGCCTTCTGCATGGTCTCGAACTGCGCCTTCAGGACCGGGCTCGCCTCCAGCGCCTTGGCGATGGGGTCCTCCGCCGGGGCCGCGCCCTTGGCGATGGCGTCGGTGATGATCTTCGCCGCGCATTCCGGCAGCGCCTTGATAACGTCCTCGACGGTCGTGGCCTTGGCGAGCGTATCGGACAGGGTCGGGGTGTTGTTGCCGCTCACGGCGGGTTCTCCCTTGTTGACGTCGGAGGGGGTGGGGTTCGGGGCGGGCGCCGCGCCGC